>CAZNXR010000042.1:0-11000 GCA_964576815.1 uncultured Caulobacterales bacterium
CAGGTCGGCTTGTCCTTCCCGTTCCACGCCATGCCGGCGATATCGAGATGGGCCCAGGCCTGGCCTTCCTTGATATATTTTCCGATGAAGGCCGCCGCTGTCGATGAGCCGCCTTCGCGCGGACCGATGTTCTTCATGTCGGCGACGTCGGACTTTATATTGTCATAGTGCGCCTTGGTTAGCGGCATGCGCCAGACGGGATCGCCGCTCGCTTTCGACGCCGCTATGATCGCCTCGGCGAGTTTTTCGTCATTGGCGAAGAGCCCGGCGAATTCGTGCCCGAGGCTGATGAGAATGGCGCCCGTCAGGGTCGCGAGATCGACGACGGCCTTGGGTTTGTACTTTTCCTGCGTCCACCAGATCGCGTCGCCGAGAACGAGGCGGCCTTCCGCGTCGGTGTTCAAAATTTCGACCGTCTGGCCCGACATCGACGTGACGATATCGCTCGGGCGCTGCGCGGCGCCGTCCGGCATGTTTTCGACAAGCCCGATGACGCCGACGATGTTCGCCTTCGCCTTTCGCCCGGCGAGCGCGGCCATGGCGCCCGTCACGGCGCCGGCGCCGCCCATGTCCCACTTCATGTCTTCCATGCCGGGACCGGGCTTCAGGGAAATCCCGCCCGTGTCGAAGCAAACGCCTTTGCCGACGAAGGCGACAGGCGCCTGACCCTTCTTGCCGCCCATCCACTCCATCGCGACGAGCTTTGACTCGCGCGCCGAGCCTTGCCCGACGCCGAGCAGCATATGCATGCCGAGTTTCTGCATCTCGCGCGCGCCGAGCACGGTCACCTTGAGCCCCAGCGTTTCAAGCTCCTTGCACCGCGCGGCGAAGCTTTCCGGGTAAAGAACATTCGGCGGCTCGGAGACGAGATCGCGCGTCAGGGCGACGCCGTCGGCGACTTTTTCAAGATCGGCGAATTTCGACTTGGCGTCGGTCGCGGGCGTGTTCACGCTCAGCTTTTCGAGCGCCGGCTTTTGATCCTTCTCAAGGCGCGTGCGGTATTTGTCGAACCGGTAGCGGCGCAGGAGCGCACCCATCGCGACGCGGGCCGCGGTCTCGCCCGCGCCGACGGCGCCCGTATGGAAACCGTCGAGCAGGAACGCCGCCGCCTTTTCCTGCGTCCTCAGCAGCGGCGCGATCCCGGCGCCGCCGACCGCTTCAGCTTCAAGCGGCGTGAAGTCCCCGCGCTTGCCGGCGCCGACAAGAACGACGCGCGCCTCTTCATGCCCGGCGAGTCCCACAAGTTCCAGCGTCTGGCCTTTCTTGCCGCCGAAATTCGCCGCCTTGACCGCACGGCCGAGCGCGCCTGTCGATGCGGCGTCAAGCGCCTTGTGCGCGATCGACGCATCGCCGTCTTCGAAAACTGGAACGACAAGCCCGGCGCCGGCGGTCGGCGCCGCCTTGGAGAAGGTGATTTTCATCGAGGAGCCTCAGCAAAGGCGGGGATTTCAGGCGTCAAAACGAAGGCCTACCTATGCCGGATGGCGCCGGGTGGCAACGTCTCCTGTCGACCGCGCAGGGGAAGGCCGGTAAAGGTCATTCTGTACGGGCGGCGCCCGCCAATAAGGAAAAGCCGGCTTGAAAAGCCTCGAGCGCTACATTCTGCGGCAGATGTGGACGCCTTTTGTTTTCGCGACCCTCGTCGTGACGGCGATCGTTTGGCTGACGCAAAGCCTGCAGCGCATGGACATCCTTGTCGAGCACGGCGCCTCGCTCGCCTTGTTCGGCTGGCTGACGGTGCTGATCGTACCGAGCCTTCTGTCGGTCGTCCTTCCCTTCGCGCTGTTCGGCGCCGCGCTTTATGCGCTGCATCGGCTTCATTCCGACAGCGAGATCGCGGTGATGTTCGCCGCAGGGGTCAGCCTTCTCCAGGTCGCCCGGCCGATCCTGCTCATCGCGGCCGCCGCTGCGGCGGCGACGCTTTGGATCAATACCGACCTGATGCCGCGCAGCTATCGCGTCCTGAAGCGCGAGGTCGCCGATCTGCGCGCCGACGTCGCCTCCGCGGTGCTCAGGAGCGGCGAGTTCATGGCCTTCCGCGAAGGCTTCACCGTTTATGTCGACGAGGTGCAGCCGGGCGGCGCGCTGAAAGGCCTGCTCGTACACGATTACCGGGACGCGGCGATGACCGAAACTTATATGTCCCAGCGCGCGCTGCTTCAGGAAACCGACATCGGCCCCGTCCTTTATCTCGTCAACGGCAACATCCAGCGCACGAATCGCCTGACTGGCGCCGTCGATATCGTCAATTTCGATCGCACCGCCGTCAATCTCGGAGCCGTGTCGACCAAACCGGACAACTTGCTGCTTGAACTGACCGAGCGATACCCGCACGAACTTCTCAATCCCGATCTTTCGAACGCCTACGACCGCGCGAACGCCGGGCGCCTCATCGCAGAGGGTCACAATCGTTTCGCCGCGCCGCTTTACGCCTTCGCCTTCGCGCTGATGGCGATCTTCGCGCTGATCGGCGGCCCCTATGACCGACGCGGCTACTTGCTGCGTATCGGAATTGCTTGCGCCGCCGCAGGCGCGATCAAAGTCGCCGGGATCATTCTTGCGGGCGCGGCGGGCCAATCGCAGCAATTCTGGCTGATCTATGCGCCGCCTGCAGCGACGATCCTCATCATGCTCGCCTTGCTGGCGGTTGCAGGTCCGGGCGCGCGGCTGTCGCCGGCTCCGGCGGCGGAGCGCGCCTGATGCCGCCGATCACGCTCTTTAGGTATATCGCCGGACGCATGCTCGCCGCCCTTCTAGGGCTTCTTGGCGCGTTGTCGGCGGTCGTGCTGCTCGCAGACCTCGTCGAAAATCTGCGCTTTGCCGGAAAGTCAGGCGCGGATTTCGGGTTCGCGCTGCAGTTAACATTTCTAAGGGCGCCCGCAATTGCGCAGACGCTGCTGCCGTTCATCTTTCTGTTCGCGGCGATCTGGATGTTCCGGGATCTCAACCGCCGGTCGGAACTTGCGGTGATGCGTTCCGCCGGTCTTTCGGTATGGCGCCTGGTCGGCCCCGCCGCTTTTCTGGCAGCGCTTGGCGGTTTCCTCGTCATTGTCGCGATCGATCCGCTTTCAGCGCGGATGATGGCTTATGGCGAAAAGATGAAGAACGACATTCGCGGCAAGACGACCTCTGTCGTGCGCGTCTTCGGCGACGGAATCTGGCTGCGACAGCGGGACGCGACGGAGACGCTGCTGATCAACGCGGCGAGCGTCGATGATGCGGGAACGCTGCAGCGCGTGACGATCTGGCGTTTGTCGCCCGACGCGGCCTTTGAAGAACGCATTGATGCGCCGTTCGCCCAGCTTTCAGGGCGCACCATCGAACTTAAGGAAGCGCGCATGAAGACCGCCGGCATGCAGGTGACGCAACGAACGCCGGTCTACGCCGTCCCGACCGCGCTAACGCTGTCCGCGATGCGCGAGAACGCGCCGTCGCCCGAAACGATGTCGATCTGGGAACTGCCCCGCTACATGATGGTCGCGAATATCGTCGGGCTGCCGACGACGCGGTACAACATCCGCTTTCACGACCTCTGCTCAACGCCGTTGAAGCTAACCGCGATGGTCCTGATCGCTGCGCTGTTTTCGCTGGGACCGGCGCGATCCGGCGGCGCATTCCAACTGCTCGTGGCCGCAGTCGGATCGGGGTTCGCGCTTTACGTCCTGTCCGAACTTTCGACAGCGCTCGGCGAATCAGGGGCCGCGCCCGAGGCGCTCGCCGCCTGGACGCCGGCGCTTGTCGCCACCGTGGTGGCCGTCAGTTTCCTGACACGGCTGGAAGAAGCCTAGACCGTCGGGCGATCAAGCCGGATCGCCCGACGGTCTAGTTTTTTCGTGGTCGCGCCGGGATTCGAAAAACCGATGATTTCAATTTTTCGCCCGGCGTTCTCATCCACCCCGCGCCGCGCCATGGACCTCGTCCGGCGGGTCAGGTAACGATTCAAGACGTGTCGGCCGGGCGGGACTTTTAGGGGTTGAGGATCCGCCCCCTCGGAGGGTCTTCTTTTGTCGGCGTCCCGACTGATCGCGCGTCTTCTGGCGACGTCGGCTCTTGCCGGCGCGGGCGGCGTCTTGCCCGTTGCTGCGCTCGCCCAGACGGACGAACTGACCGTCGGGGAGCGCGTCACGGCGCCGAACCCTTCGGAGCGCATTCTCTTTGAAGCCGACAGCGTCAGCCGCGAAAACGAGACAAGCCCGATCATCGCCGAAGGAAACGTCCGCGCCTATTTCGGCGCGCGCTTCTTGAAGGCGGACAGGCTTACCTATGACGAGGCGACCGACATCGTCATCGCGGAAGGCAACGTCTCAATCGCCGATGAAGGCCGTCAGACGGTGTTCGCGGGCCGCGTCGAACTGACTGGCGATCTCCGTGACGGCGTCGCCTCGAATTTCAGCGCGCTCCTCGAAGACAACGCCAAGCTCGCCGCGGCCTCAGCCGTTCGCGTACAGGATTCACGCACGCGCCTGAAGAAAGCCGTCTACACCGCCTGCGACGTCTGCGACGACGACGGCGACGGCAAGACGCCGACCTGGCGCGTGAAGGCGCTCAAAGTCACGCGCGACGAGGAGCGCAAGGTCGTGCGGTTCAGTCACGCCTTCCTCGAGATCAAGGGCGTGCCGATCCTTTATGCGCCGTTTCTTCAGGCGCCCGATCCTTCCGTCGAGCGCCAATCTGGATTTCTGACGCCGCAGATCGGCGCCTCCTCGCGTCTCGGCTTCAACTTCGAGCTTCCTTATTACCTCGCGATCTCCAACCATCAGGACGCAACCTTCTCGCCGAGATACACGTCGAGAGACGGCGTGCTGTGGCAGGGCGAATACCGCCGCCGCGACGACAGCGGCTATCACGTCTTCCAAGGCGGCTTCATCGATTTTACGCCCGAGCCCGGCGATATCGACGTGCCGGGCGCGCGTTGGCACGCCTTCGCGCAGGGCCATCGCAATTTCGGCGAGAAATGGCAGGCCGGCTACGACATCGAACGCGTTTCCGACGACACTTATTTGCGCCGCTACAACGTGCAGCGCCGCGGCGACCTGCGCAAGGAGCTCGACACCTCGCTGACGAACCGCCTGCGCACGAACACCTATGTCCGCTGGGGCGACGACGACACCGAACTGCGCGCCGACAGCTATACGTTCCAGGACCTGCGCACCGTCACGGTCTGCGATCTGTCGAGCGGCGAACGGCTGACCATCAACGGAACGACATGCGCTGCGCTGTTGGGGCGCGACCCGCTGGTCACGGAGGCGCAGGAAATTGCGCGCCTTACTCCTTACGCGCTCCCCGTTTTGAACTTCCGACACCGCTTTCGCCCCGAGCAGATCGGCGGCCAGGCGCTGATCAACGTCAATTTCGCATCGCTGCAGCGCACCGGCGGCGTCGATACAAGACGCCTCACAGCGAGCGCTTATTGGGAGCGCGAACACATCACGTCGGGCGGCCACCGGTTTAACGCCTTTGCAGAGCTGCGCGGCGACCTCTTCCGCTATGAGGACCTTAACGAGGGCACCGAGAATCGCAGCGGCGTTGCGGACGATAATCGCCTCGACGGTCGATTTGCGCCGACGGTCGGCGCCGAATGGTCCTACCCGCTCGCAAAACCCATCGGCGGCGGGCGCCTGTTTGTCGAACCGCGCGTGCAGCTGGTCGCGAGCCCGACAGGTCGAAATAGCGCGGACATCATCAACGAAGACTCGCAGAGCATCGAGTTCGATTACGCCGGCCTTTTCGAGTACAACAAATCGACCGGCTTTGACGCGTTCGAAGACGGCCAGCGCCTGAACGCCGGCGTCGCCGTCGCCGCCTCTTTCGACAACGGCCTGACGATCGAAGGCGAGATCGGCCAGCAGTTCAGACTGCAATCGTCCGCCGCTTTCGATCCCGCGATCGGCCTCGGGGAGGAACGCTCGGACTATGTCGGCGGTCTCAACATCCGTTACAAGAACGTCATCGGCGTCGAGAACCGCTTTCGCATCGACGATGACGGCGGCAGCCTCGACCGCGCCGAGTCGATCGCCTTTCTCAACGTCTGGCGCCTGCGCGCGGACGTCAGCTATGTGCGCCTCAGCGAGGAATTGTCGATCGCCGGGCTGACCCGTCGCGAGGAACTAAACGGGCGCGTGACGGCGAAGCTGACGAGCAACTGGAATATCGGGGTCGGCTGGCGTCAGGACCTCGTCACCAATCAATTGATCCAGCAGGAATTCAGCCTCGGCTACCAGGACGAGTGCTCGTCCCTCGATGTCACCTATCGGCGCGACCGCACCACGGACGTAGGCCTTGAGTCGGACAACGCTTTCCTCATCCGCTTCACGCTGCGCTCGCTGGTCAATTGAAGCCCGCTCGCGGCGAAGTGCGGCGGGCGCGTTGGGCTTATCCCGCCGTTTTCTCCGGTCCCGGCGGGGCGAACCCCGCCCTACGGGCGTTAACCATAAATGGTTATCCTCACTATTCGCTTGACTTTTGTCTTGTTCGGTCATACCTTTGAAAGGTCGCGCCGGGGAACGCCTCCCCGGCGCGTTTTGCGTTTTCGCCCGCTCGAAAGGCGGCGACTTTGACAAGTCCGGTTTGTCGCGCGGTTCGGTGAGCTTGCTGGCCGCGCGATGCAAAGGAAGAACCCGCCGATCGGGCGATCGCGCGGGGCGGAGAAGTGTCGTCCCCCTGACCCCGTCACCCGCCTCCCTGCAAAAGGCGCCGAATGTCCGGCCGAAAATATGTATTTTGCGGCTGGACCCCGCGGAAAAGCTCAAGAGTTCAGAGAAAAGACAATACAAAAAGGCGCCAAATTCGGGCGCAACTCGCCGGGCATCGGAGCGCCGGGCGCGAAAGCGAAGATACCGGCTTTCAAGAGCCAGGCGCGACCAGGTAGCAACCGGACCGCCGCGCGATCCGGTTCCATCGCCCGCCGGTCGAAGCGATCATCTGCCCGCGGACCGTCGGCGGGGCGAACCTGATTGAGAATTAATGGCGCCGGAGCGGGACTTTGACGCGCCGCGTTAAGGTTTCGTTTCCCCTGTTGGGGCACGGTCTTTTTTCCGACCGGCGATCGCCGTCATTGAGCGTTGCGGAGCTTGCCCTTGTTCAGCTTTGTTAATCGATTATTGCAGGCTGGGGCGGCCGCCGCCGCGTCGGGCTTATTCTCCGCGGCGTCCGCGCAGGTTCGAACGGCCGATCCGCAAGGCTCAGGCCCGATTCTCGCCGCCGTCGAGTGGTTGCAGGGAACGCTTCTCGGCAATGTCGCAACTGCGGTCGCCATCATCGCCGTCGCTTTTGTCGGCTTCATGATGCTCACCGGGCGGATGAACTGGCGGTACGGGATAACCGTCATCGTCGGCTGCTTCGTTCTGTTCGGCGCGGCGTCGATCGTCTCCGGCATCCAGTCGGCGGCCGGCGCGGCCGGGTGAGGCCGCCATGGCCGAGCTTTCACGAACGCCGGTTTTTCGCGCGCTGACGCAGCCGCAAACCTTCGCGGGCGTATCCTACAGTTTCTTTGTGATCAATCTTGTGGTCTCGACGGAAATATTCCTCGTCACGCGCTCTTTCTGGTCGCTTCTTGCGCCGGTCGCGCTGCACTCAGTCGGCTACGTCGCCTCGCTGCGCGAGCCGCGTATTTTCGATCTCTGGCTGAAACGGGTCAGCAAGACGCCGCGCGGGCCGAACCACGCGCTTTGGCGCTGCAACAGCTACGCGCCCTGAACCGGCGGTGAGGGGCATGGCGCAGCGCAAGATCAGCGACCTGGCGAAGAAGGAAGGACGCGTAGGCGATCACCTTCCTGTTCTCGCTCATGCCGACGATCGCACGCTCGCGCTCAAAGGCGGCATGCTGATGCAGGTCATCCTGCTCGAAGGTTTTCCCTTTGAGACCGCGGAGACGGACGAACTCAACTACCGGCTCGCCGTCCGGGACACGATGCTGCGCAGCGCAGGCAACGCGCGTATCACGCTCTATCATCACATCGTCCGGCGCCGGACAGCAATCGATCTCAACGCGTCCTTCGACGATCCCTTCGCGCGTTGGCTCGACCTGCGGTGGCGCAGGCGCATCGGAGAGAAAAGACTCTACGTCAACGACCTGTTCCTGACGCTTGTCTACCGCCCCTCTATCGGCAAGGTCGGCGTTCTTGACCGCCTCGGCGATCGCGCCCGACGCTCAGGCGGCAACGCCCAGATATCGCGCGAGCGGGACATCCGGGCGCTCGACGCCGTGCGCGACAGCCTTGTCGCGTCCTTGAAACCATACGGACCGCGCACGCTGCAGCGCTATGACGGGGCGGGCGGGAAGTGCTCCGAGCCTTTGGAATTTCTTTCGCTCATTCTCAATGGCGAGCTTAATCCGGTCGTCGAGCCAAAAGGCGCGGCGGCGCACCACCTTCCCTACAAAAGGATTTCTTTCGGGATTGAGGCCATTGAATCGAAAGGAGCCGGCGCCGCTGATTTCAGCGCGCTCCTGTCGATGAAGGAATATCCCGTATCGACGACGCCTGGCATGCTGGACGGCTTGCTTCGGCTGCCGATCGATATGGTCGTCACCGAAAGCTTCTCGTTCATCGATCGACAGGCCGCGCAGGAGCGCATCGACCTCGCCATCCGGAGATTGCGCGCGGCGGACGACGACACCGTAACCCTGAAGCGCGGCCTGATGGCGGCGAAGGACGACGCGGCGAGCGGGGGCGCCGCGTTCGGCGAACACCATATGAGCGTCATGGTGCGGGCTGATTCGATTCCCGCGCTCAACGCCGCGGCGTCGAGCGTCCAGGCAGCGATCGCAGATATCGGCGCGGTCGCCGTGCGCGAGCAGCTCGGTCTCGAACCGGCGTTCTGGGCGCAGTTCCCCGGCAACTTTGACTATATCGCGCGCCGCGCGCTGATCTCTTCCGGCAACATGGCCGGCCTATGCTCCATGCACGGATTTCCAATCGGCTCGCCTGAAGGAAATCACTGGGGCCAGGCGATCACCGTTTTCGAAACGACGTCCGCGACGCCCTATTATTTCAATTTTCATCAGGGCGATCTCGGCAATTTCCTGGTCATCGGTCCTTCAGGGTCCGGCAAGACCGTCGTTCTGAATTTTCTGACCGCCCAGGCTCAGAAAATCGCGCCGCGCACCGTCTTCTTCGACAAGGACCGCGGCGCGGAGATTTTCTTGCGCGCCATCGGCGGCGCCTACGAAGTGCTTCGCCACGGCGCCGCGACGGGATTCAATCCGTTGCAGCTTGCGGATTCCGGCGGCACGCGCGCTTTCCTTCGCGCGCTCGTCGGACAGCTTGCGCGCGGTCCTTCGGGGCCGCTTTCATCTGACGAGCTCGCTGTCGTCGCCGAAGCGGTCGATGCGAACTTCGATCAACCGGTCGAACTTCGGCGCCTGCGTTACTTTCGCGAGCTTCTCGGCGGCGTGCGCCGGCCCGAGGCGGGCGACCTTGCGCAGCGCATCGCTCGCTGGTGCGCGGGCGGTGAGTTCGCGTGGCTGTTCGACAATGCTGAAGACCGCTTTTCGACCGACACGCGCGTTGTCGGATTCGACATGACAGAGCTGCTCGATTCGCCCGAACTGCGAACGCCGGCGATGATGTATCTCTTTCGCCGAATAGAAGAGCGCCTTGACGGTTCGCCGACTTTGATCGTCATCGACGAAGGCTGGAAGGCGCTGGATGACGAAATCTTCGGGGCGCGCCTCAAGGACTGGCTGAAAACCATCCGCAAGCGTAACGGCGTCGTCGGCTTTTGCACCCAGTCGGCGCGAGACGCGCTCGACAGCCGCATCGCCAGCGCCATCCGCGAGCAGACCGCCGCGCAGATCTTCATGCCTAATGCGCGCGCCAGCGAAGAGGATTACGGCGCCGGCTTCGGGTTGACCGCCCATGAACTCGACATCGTTCGGTCCCTGCCGGAAGAATCGCGATGCTTTCTGATCAAGGCGGGAACCGACAGCGTCGTCGCAAGGCTCGACCTTTCCGGCGAACCTCAGGCGCTGCGCATTCTTTCCGGCCGCGAGCGAACCGTTCGCGCGCTCGACGAACTTCGGAGCCGCGTCGGCGATGCGCCGGCGCGCTGGCTGCCGATACTCCTCGGCGAGAGAAAGTCGTTAGAGGGCGAGCCGGGGCGCCGGACCGCGCGTGCGGCTGCTGGAGGCGCGCGATGACGGTCGCTTGCGCCTCGCTCGACGATCTCTCCGACATCGGCGCGCTGATGATCAGCGTCGATTGTCAATCGGCGGTCTATGTCGCCAGCGCCTATGAAGGCCTCTTTGGTTCGGGCGGCGGATTTGCGCAGGCGCTTGCGGGAGTATTGACGATCTATGTCGCATTCTATGGGTATCGGCTGATCGTCGGCGCAGGGTCCGCGACCGCGCCGGACCTTGTACGCCGTCTCGCCTCAATCGGCGTCATTCTCGCCCTCTCGTCGAATTGGCCGGCGTATCAAACGCTCTTCGTCAATACGGTGACGGGCGGAGCCGAAGAAATCGCCGGCATGATGTCATCGGCGACGACAGGACGCACTTCCTCGTCGGCCTCGATTGCGGCCGATATCGACTTCACGGTGGATGAAATGTCGCGCCTTGCGGCTGAATGGAGCCGCAGCACCGCCGCGCCGTCAGCCGCCGCGATTCCCGAAAACCCAGTCGCGGCCGTCCGGCCGGCCGGGCCAGCCGGCGTCAGCGCCGTCAACATGCTTTGGCTGAGCGCGATATTGCTAGGCGTCGGGTCGGCCGGCGTCATCGTCATCACCAAAATCACGCTCGCCTTCTTGCTGGCGCTGGGCCCCTTGTTTCTGACGCTCGCCCTGTTTCAAGCTTCGCGCGGGCTCTTCGAGGGATGGCTCAGAACGATCGTCGCCGGCGCCTTCGTGCTTGTCTTCACGATCCTCGCGACGGGCGGCGCGTTATCCGTCATCACACCGATCGTCAATTCCATCGCGCGCGATCAAGCTGCCGGCGTCAATGACGCCGGCCCCGTCTTTACGCTTCTCATCGCCTGCATCATCTTCGGCATGCTGATCCGCCA
>CAZNXR010000043.1:0-4837 GCA_964576815.1 uncultured Caulobacterales bacterium
CGCCGGCCAGGGAAGCGTCTACTTCTACCAGTTTGACCGCTCGCCGCCTTTCGCCGAGGACGATCCCTATTTCGGCCTGGGCGCCACGCACGGCATGGAAATGCCCTACGTGTTCGATCACCTCGATCAACAGGCCGTCGCCTGGACGGACGAGGATCGCGCGCTCGCCGCGACGATCGCCGATTACTGGGCGAACTTCGCGAAGACCGGCGATCCGAACGGCGAGGGCCTTCCCCAATGGCGAGAATTCAGGACAGCGCCCCAAGAGGTCATGGCTCTCGGCGAGACGGTCGGCCCTGCGCCCATACCAGACACGGACCGGTTGCAGCGGATCGACAAAGTTTACACGGTCGCGAGGTTCGTCGCTCATAATCCTGGTGTAGTCATCGCGGCCGCGCTCATCATCCTTGTCCTGACGATTGCATCACTTGTCTCAGTGGTGCGGCGCCGGCGACGACCTTTACCGCAAAAATCACGGTCAGCGAGCGATGAGCGTCGATCGTCGTGATCGACGCTGGATTTGGCGCCAGTGAGTAATGCCGGCTTTCGGTGATCTTGACTCATCGAGAACCGGCAAGCGCGACTGCGCGAGCGTATAAGTCCCGCAGCGGGAAGCAATCGCACTGAGCGCAGGGAGCAGGATCCGACTCTTGAGATCATCGCGGACTGCATTGCAGGTTGAATTTATGTGCGAGCGTCCGCTGTGGCTGCAGCTGGGCCGGCTAAGCGAAACGCCAAGACACTCCTTCTAGTATAAGTCACAGGAAACACGAATTCACGCGCGTGAAATGTACCATGCGGAGCGCGCCAAAAAAGGGCAAACGAGGTCCCGCTACGGTCGCAGCTGAGTGCATGCGGCGACGCTGGGCTCAGGTCCGGAATGGCCCCCGAAGCCGCGGCGTCGGACAATGTCTAGACAAACGGTCAGTTTGCCTCAGCTTGCCGATCAATAGCTTACCGGCAGCCGCCAGTTCGCAGATTGGTCGCTCACGGCGCCGGAGCAGGTGAAAACGGAAACTGGGCGGCGGTGAGAGCGAGGTGGCGACAACGCCTGGACCTGAAGGTTGAAGCTATCCTCCCAGCTACATAATGCCAATTCGCGGAGACCTTCACGCATTGACCCAATCACGAACCGTCTGCAGCTTCACGTCAGCGAGGAGCGCCGCCGCGCCGCGCGAGCCCCCGTCATAGATTGAGGCCAGCGCCAGAAGTCGCCGGGACTGCGCCGCATCCTTGCTGGTCCGCGCCAGACGCCGCAGCGCCCTGCCGTCAATATCATCCTGCAAACCAATCGCGCGCCGTCCTATTGCGAACTTCCCTGTTCGCAACATTGAATTAAAGTTCGCCGAAGTCGGTAATCCCAAATGAATCGGAATCAACGCGAGTTGGTATAAGTGAATACGGGGAAACTCAACTTTCCGACGCGTTTGCAGATTGGAGAAAGGTTGGCCTGCGATGTGCCTTCTGAAGTCTGCTTTTCAGGCGGCCGCCAGGCCGTCGCCATGCACGGCGCTCATTCGAATCAGCGAAGGCGCGAATTCAGCGGTGCAAAGTTCGTCTTTGCCTACGATCGGAACCGAGAGATTTGCCCGAGCTTCATCGACCGCCAGGGGCGATAGCGTAAGACAGCCGGTCACCGCGGCGACCGGCAAGGCCGCGCGGCCAAGCTGCTCAGCCCCACGGATCGCTCCAAGGGCGTCGCCCGCCGCAAATACCACGCCTCGCGTCAGCTTTCGAAACAACACCGATTCTATGAGCATCGCGGTCTCGCGTTGCAAGAGGCCGTCGGCGATCTCGATGACGATCGCGGTGGCGCCGCGCCCGCAGGCGTGTGCGATGAGATTTTGATAGATCGCTTCTAGTTCTTCCTGACTGAGCCCTGACGTCGAGGCGTAACCAAGATCGGTGAAATCAAGCGTGCAGTGAGCGCCGGCATCCCGATAGGCGTACAAATCGCCGCACGCGCCAGTTCCAGTCGCCTTACAAGCTGCAACGCGAAATCCGGCGCGCGCGAGGCCGCGCGCTATCGACGCGGTGGCGACTGTCTTTCCGGCGTTCATTGACGAGCCAAGGACAGCGAATACGGGCGGCCGCTCGACCGGGAGATCGAGATGCGTGAGCGCAAAGTCACGAATATTGAGCGGTCGTCCTGTCACATCAGCCACACGGCCAAGGACCCGCAGCCTCGTTGCATGCCTGACGCTTTTGTGTTTCCGAACAACGATGCCGGCGATGCCGCCGGATGCGGCAAGATCCGCCGTTCCGCTTTCGATGCGCGCCTCGCTTTCGAATTGATCGGGCGCGTAACGTGCGCCGACGCAGACCGCCACGAGGTCGCTCTTGTGAAGCGTCGCGCGCCGACCGTTGATGAGTTGAAGACCCGTATGCTGACCAATCGATGAAACCTCGGCGACGATGACATCCCCGGGAACCGACGCCTCCAAGTCGTAGCGGAGGCCCGCCGCCACGGATCGACGAACGCGCCTTGTGGTAAAGGCCCACTTGATCGGCTCCAAAGGCATCGGCTCAAGAAGCGTCATCACTTTCTCCGAACTCTCTTCATAGATGGGACGGATGAGAGCCGCCAATTATTCCAACTGTGCTGAAACGGATCATGCACAGGCTGCAAAATCACGCCTATCGGCGCGCTCAATCAGCGACGCGACGGATTCACACAGTCCTGACGCAGCGCAAGCAGAAAAACTGTGACCGGCGGCGGGCAGCGCCTCGAATACGTTTTGTCCGGGCGCTCTGCAGTCGGCGGCGGCGCGATTGAGAGCGCCGTGCCAGCGTTCGGCGCGTTCGAACCGGTTTAGGCCTTGCTGCGCATCAAGCTGCGGCGAACGCCTCACGTTCGGATCGCGGCGGCGGTCTAGCTCGCCGACGGCGACGAGCTTCGGCAGCGCGAGAAAGGCGCAGCGTTTCTCAGCGAATCTGCGTCCCCAGCGCTGTCCGCCTTGACCTTGCGGGAATGGGGTGTCGTCCGGAAACGTATACCATCCGGCCGCGCAGACGCTAAGCGATCGCAGGCGTTCCGGGTACAACATAGCGTAGCGGTGTGCGAATTGTCCGCCGCCGGAGAAGCCAAACAGATGGAAGCAGGTCGTCGACCATTCAAATTGAGCGCTAATGCGCCGCATCAAGGCGTTGAAAGCCCGATCAGCGCGGCCGCTGCGTACCGCCAACTGATACCGGGGCCATTTCTCCTCTGAAAACAGCGGTGCGATCACCGGACGCCCTGCGCGCGCCGTAAACCGGGAGAATGCGATCGCCTGCTCCTTCGCACGACGCATTTTGCCGTGGATGGCGACCAGGGGCGCCGCACCTGGCCGAATTGAGTGAGGTGTAAAGATCCATGCGGAAAGTCCTGCTTCCGCGGCGTCGAACCGGACGAGAGAACCGACGCTGTCGCGCAACGATATCATTGGCCGCAGCTCTCGTTAAGCGGCGGCGTCGGATGCGCCGGCGCGCGCGATGGGCAATAAGTCGAAGATAAGGTGTATCCGGTCCAGTGAACCATGATTGCAGGCTTCATGGAGCTGCTTGTTGTCGAAGCGCCATAATTCGCCCTCGCGCATGGTAACTTCCTCATCGCCTGCTTTCAGCCAGGAGCCGTCGCGTGACAGAAGTACGAGATGATAGCGGTCGCGAAGCTTGTAATACTCCCCTCGGTCAATATGCGGATACACGCGCTTTCCTGCCGGAAGACGCACAAGTTTTGCGCGTCCAAGCGATGCGTTGAGTTCGGCGCTGACGCCGTGAAGAAAGGCGATAGTGAAGGGAAAGTCTTTTGAAAGATTCGTCCACCGGCTGTCGTGCACGTCTCGCCGCTTGCGATCGCCAATCGCGGATTTCCGAAGGCCGCGTAACGGAATGGCGTGCGCCTCTCGCTGAACGGCGATCTTTTCTTGCCGGCCGGTCGAAGCGGACCAGCCGACAGGGTGGCCTTCGACTTCCTTCAGAAAAGGCGTCACCTCTACACCCACGCGAAGTCGTTCGAAATAGCGCATTCTAACCTCCTTAGTTGGGTCCGGCCCCGATAGACGGTACGCGAACGATTTGTGCAGACGCGCGTTCAATGGCATGCAGACCTCCGTTATGGATGGTGAAGGCGCGGTCAACCGCGCCGATCGACGACATCTCATGCGCGGCGAAAAGTACGGCTCCATCGAAGTCACGCACCGCCGCGGCCACTTTTCTGGCGGTGTCCGCGTCGAGGGGACCGTAAATCTCGTCAAGCAGCAGCAGCCGCGGGCGAGCGATCAGTGCACGCGCAAGAGCGAACCGCATGCGTTCGCCCGCCGATAAAGCGGCCCCGCCGTCAGAGACCCTGCCGTCAAGTCCGCCCAGTCGCGCAAGGCAATCCTCAAGACCAAGGCTATTGGTGACACGCTCCAACTCCTCGCGATCCGCTCCCCGGCGCCCGTAGGAGAGATTCAGTCGAACTGACCCCCGGAGAAGTGGAAAATCGTTGGAAACAATTGCGACAGCAGTGTGGCCTCGCCGGGCGGCGCCGACGCACACTGAACCGCTATCTGGTTGCCGCAGACCTGCCGCAATTTGAAGCAGAGTAGATTTGCCCACGCCGCTTCTTCCGATGATCGCGACGCGTTCGCCGTCGCCGATTTCAAGTGAAGCTTCGTTGACCAGATCCTTGACGGTGACGGTCAACATTTTCAGCGCGTAGCCTTCGCCTGCGATTTCCCTCAATCGCCGTGTCGGCCTGAGATTGAGAAGCCTGCGTTGTTGCTCGACGGCTACCTTGACGGCGGTCCAATACTCCCAAACCCGGCCGAGTTCCTGGACCCTCGGCGCCATCACGCCGGCGAGCAAAATA
>CAZNXR010000043.1:4847-10981 GCA_964576815.1 uncultured Caulobacterales bacterium
CAGCGGCCCCGCCGCTGGAGGACTTGTCCGCGCTGAAGCCGACGATGACAAGAGCGATAAGTCCGGCGAACACCGACGCCGCTTCAGACATTCCGCGCAGCAATCCTACCGCTGCCGCGCGCCGCACCAAAGCATCGCGAAGTTTCTCGGAAAGAGTTGCAAGGCGTCGGCGCTCGACGCCGCGCCGATCGAACGCCTCAACGACGCCAAGACGCGCGATACGGTCAGCAAGAACGCTAGCGAGCTTTCCACGACGGTGTCGCGCCTCACGCGCCGCACTGACGAGGCGAGGGCCGAGCGCGATCGCTCCGGCGCCCGCAATCGCCAATGCTCCCGCGAGCGCAATCGAAACAACCGGCGCCAAGACCGCAAGTGCAGCGATTGAGCCGCCGACTGCGAACCCGCTGACGATAAGGCGCGAGAATCCAAGACTTACCCAATTCCGGAAAGCGGTGAGGTCGCCCATAAACCTGAGCATCACTGCGCCTTGGCTCATTTCGCGCATTTTCTCAGCGCCGGCGGCGCTGATTCGCGCAAAGAGCAGCAGCCTGACATCGTGCACATATGACTGGCCGAGGCGCTCAGCGTCGACGTGGCCGCGACCGCGCAGAAAGGAAATAAGCGCCGTGCAAAGGATCGACGCGGCGAGTAACGCGAAGATCTCGAAAGATGACGGCGTCGCCGCCGAACCGACCAGCTGTTGGAATATCTTCGCCGTCAGTACTGCCAGCGCAGTCGCAAGCAACGCTTGGGTCGTTCCATTGGCCAGCAGCAGCGCAAACAATCGGCGGCGTTCGGCGGATTCAAAAAAAGCTGGCAATCCCGCGCGCTTGAATGCGTCGTAATTGATCGTCATCCCGCACGCTCCAAATGAGTTCTCAATAGGACGACGATGCGCGACTTAGCTTTATTCCATTGGGGAGCCTCGCCATCCCTTTGCAATGAGGTCCGCCTCAGCCGCCGCTCCGAGCGGATCGCCGTCAATCAAGCCGTCGATAGCCTCGTCGACGATCTCCGCTTCGGCGCTGGCGGGAGAATAAGTCTGCCCCGCGACGACACGCCCCGGGACAGCGGCGGCGAGCCGCATGACCCAGCCGTCGGCGTCTCGGCAGGCTAGTCCGACCGCCGCATTTTCAGCGGCATCCAGCCGGACTTTTCGGCAGTGTCGACCATCGACAGCCTGAAAACTGTAGACCGGCGTCAGCACAGCGTCGGCGCCGGCGGATATGGCCCGCCCGCTTGGTGATGTTTCGAGCGCCGCGAAAAGCTCGCTGGCGCCGGCGACGACGCCGGCGGCGAGAATTGCCCCCTCGGCGGTTGACTTCGTCTTGATGCTGACCCCTGCGCCATAGCCCGCAAAGAGGGCGAGCGTTGCGGCGATCGCGGTCGGCCAATTGGCAAGCCAGTTACGCCGTCTCGGCGGCGACGTGGAGGGGGCGCTTGAGCGCGAGGCCCTGATCTGCAGCAACGCGGTCACGCCTTCCGGAAGCGGCCGCGCGTCCGCCTGAGCGGCAAGCGCGCGGACGCGAGCATCTGCTTGGCGCAATGCTTCTATCCGACGCCGCAATTCAGGGTCTGCATTGATAGCGGTAGTGAGCGCGCGCTGCTCCTCGAGTGGCAGTTCGCCGTCGATCCAGGCTGACAACTCTTCATCGTCGAACCGCAGTGTCATCAATCTATTCCTACTGTCTCGCCACCCTCGGCGAAAGCGTCCGCAAGCGCGCGCCGAGCGCGCCCAAGTCGGCTCATGATCGTGCCAATCGGCACGCCGAGCGTATCGGCCGCTTCGCGGTAGGAGAGACCTTCAACGGCGACCAACAGAAGCGTTGCACGCTGATCATCAGAGAGCCGTTCCATAGCAGCGCGCGTTTCTTCCAACTTTAGCCGGCTCAGGGCGATTGACTCGCCATCGTCGCCAGCAATGTCGTATCGATCATCTATAGGCGCGGCAGACCGCACCGCCCTTGACCGAATTTCATCAATCCAGATGTTCTTGCAGACACGAAATGACCATCGGCTGAGGTCCGCACCTTCCGGCGCGTTCTTGACCAGGAGACGCTCGATCGTCGACTGAAGTAAGTCATCGGCATCGACGCCGTTTCTGGCCAACGCAAAAGCAAACCTCTTCAATCTGGGAAGCAGCTCAATCAACTCCTCCTGAGTTCGAGTAAGCTTCGCCATCGCCAAGTTTCCTGATATAACGTCGGACGGGCATCCGTTATTCCCAAACGCGGCCAAAATGAGGTGTAACGTGTCAAAAGAACAAGGGAATAAAGGCGGTACGATATTCGTCTGCAAAGAGGCGCCCGCCGGCGGCCTATCAAAAGGCCAAAATCGGCGTCAAGGAGCGGCGATGCGATTGGCGATTTGCAGTGCAGTTGGTGTCCTGGCGGCGATGACGGCGGGCGAGACCGACGGTTGGCTCGATTTCAGCGCTCGCGCTCGGGCTCTCTACGTTGATCCCGACGATGACATCGATGACGATATTGAAGACGATATCGAGGACGATGTTGAGGACTCCGTAGAGGATAGCATCGAAGATGATGTGGAACAAAGCATTGAAGCAGCGTTAAGCGATGATCTTGACGACGATATTGACGACAAGATCGGTACCATCATTGATGATGAGTTAGACGACGATCTCGACGACGACATTGACGATGACGAGGACGGCGAAGATGAGTTTGACGATGATGACGATAACGATGACGATGATGACGATGATGATGATGATGATGATGATGATGAAGACGATAGCAGAGACGCGATGGATAGCGCAGATCTTGGGCGGCTTCTAAATATTCTGCGGACTGAAGACGGCGACGAATTCGTCTCGGATGAGGGCGTCGTGCTTTTGTCGCCAGAAGAACTCAGCAGTTTTGATCGAGCTGGGTTTGAGGTGCTGGAACGGCGCCGCTTATCGGCGCTCGGTCTTGTCGCCGTGACGATCGCCCTTCGACCTGGATCGGATATCGCCGCGGAGCGGCGCCGGCTTGCAACGGCTGCGCCCAACGCAGTTTTGGACAGAAACGGCGTTTACCGGAGTCAGGCGGTGCCGGCGGCGAAGGTGCAGTTCCTGACCTCTGAATTTTTCAAAGACGCCCCGGGAATCTCGGCTAAGGCGGGCGCGATGAACGGCCGCATCGGCCTTATCGACACTCAAGTCGATCAAGATCATCCGTCGCTTAAACGAAAGTCGATCAAACATGCGGAATTCGCCGGCGAAAAACCGCCGGCTGCGCATGGAACAGCGGTCGCATCGATTATCGTCGGCGAACATGACACGTTTCGCGGTTTGCTCCCACAAGCCAAGCTCTATGCCGCCTCAGTGTTCGTTCGAACGCGCGAGGGCGCGGACGCGGCGACATCCTTGGCGCTCATCAAGGCCCTCGACTGGATGGCGGAACGAAAGGTCAGCATCGTCAACATGAGCCTCGCGGGGCCGCCGAACGAAGCACTACGCGCCGCTATCGATCGCGTGGCGGCCCGAGGCATGCTTGTAGTGGCGGCAGCAGGAAACGATGGGCCCGCAGCGCCGCCTCGATATCCAGCCGCCTACGGATCAGTCGTGGCGGTGACCGCCATCGACGCGGGTGAGCGCGTATTTCGCATGGCTGGTCGAGGCGATCATTTGGAATTTTCTGCGCCAGGCGTCGGCGTGCTCAATGCCGACGCTGATACAGGCGGTTTTGCGGCCTTATCCGGGACCTCGATCGCGGCGCCCTTTGTCACCGCTGTGATCGCGCTTGAATGCGCGCGCGCACGCGATTGCGGCGAAAGCGTGCGCGCCCTTCGTGACGGGGCGAAGGACCTTGGCGCGCCCGGTCGCGATGTCGTGTATGGATACGGCCTCGTAAGGCCGCGGCGGTAGTCCCTTCTCTCTCGGTCGACGCCGGATCAAAATTCGCCCCCAAACCGAACTGACGCGACGCGTTGCCGAAAATCGAGAGCGGGCAAATTTGAATTGAAAATGTCATAATCGAAGGCCGCTTCGATATAAAAACTTTTAGTCAGCGCAAGCTCCGCCGAGGTCTCGACTGAATATCGTACATCGTCGCGAACGGCGCCGATCGATGGCGTTATCGATTTGTAATTTCGGTCCTCATAACGACCTCCGGCTTTCAACGTCATGCGCCTGCCCGCCACCGAAATGCGATGGTTCAGTCGCGCCTTGAGATTGTGACTATTGAAATCGAACTCAGGGCTCGATGCGTTTTCGCGCTCAAAGCGATAGCCCGCCAGCACATAGGTCTTGGATCCGTTAAGAAACCAATAGCCGTCGATCGTGCCGGCATTGACGCTGGAATCGCGATCTGGCCGGCCGTTAAAGGCCTTGGCGGCGTGAAGGTAGCCGACGCGCAAAAGCGCCTTCTTGTCAAATATGTAAGTGGAAATGAAAGGGTTGATGCGATGTTGGCTTAAGAAGCCCGCGCCTCCCAGACGTGCGTAAATGAACTGATAGGCTGCGCCGCCCTTGAGGCCGCCGAAGTCATGCTCAACCTGTACGGAGCCGCGATGGATTTGGGTGTTGAAATCCGTGAAATCGAACTGGAGATCTTGCGAAAAATTATACCCCGCCGTGAGGGTTGTCCGCGATCCGAGATCTTGTTCCCCTTCGACGCCAAATTCGAGCTGGGCGGCGAAATCGCCCTCATTCGTCGTCGCGTCGATATCGAGCGCCGAGACGTTGCTGTCATACTCCAGACCGGCTGAATAACTGAACCGGAAGGGGAGTTGATCGATCCCGGCCCGCTCGAAGATGCCCTCACGGCGAGGCTCCGCGACGCTATCGTCCTCTTGTGCAGCGCAAATGCCGAACATTAAGTAGAAGGAGGCGATTCCGCACCAAATCTTCCTCATCCAAGACTCTCCTCGATTTTCAATGACGATATGTGGCGCAGGCAAATGGAAAAAGCGACCTCAAGCCGACGCTCTTTCTGCGCTTCGGGTGATTTCGGCGGCGATGATCGCATAGACGACCGCCGAGGGTTGGCCCGTGGAGGGCAATGCCTTATCGGCTTGGAAAGCCATCAGCGCCTCGCGCGAATTGACACCCCAGGCGCCGTCAGTTGCGCCGGGCGCATAGCCAAGTTCGGTCAAGGCCGTCTGAAACGCGGCGCGGCGCTCCCTGCTCGACATGCCGGCGTAGTCGCGCAGCGACTTTCGGAATGCGGCGGGTTGCCCCCATCCGCTTTCCAAGCAAGCGACGTAATCGATTTTGTAGTATCGCGCGATATGAACCATGACGGCGGCTTCTGCAATTCGCCGTTGCGCAAGCATCGGGCCGTCCGCCCAACCGGCTTCGAGTTCGATTTCCGCGTTGTCAGCTCCGTCATCGACGCGTAAGCTTGCTCCGGCGCCGGACGAGCTAAGGACGACCCCGATGGCCGACGCAAAGACCACGACCCCGCCAACAGAGGTCGTGAAGTCACCCGCCACGAAGTTACGCGTACGATTTGCGCCTAAGCCGAAGCGAAATTTGCCGAAACGGCCGGAAATGTCGCCGGCTTGGCGACGAAGGACTTGATCGTCCTGTGTCCATGCGCCTGAAATCTTCATACGTCCCGGTTGCCTCAATTCTCGTTCCGAGGCGTTAAGCGTCGATCGCACTCGCGCAGTCTCGAGCTTGGCAATTGCGGTGTGAACCAGCCATTCTCCAGCTTGACTGAGTCTCGTTTCATCATTGAGTCGAGTCGGAATGGTTCGATCCCGAATGCGGTCGACATGAACAATGACAGAGGAAACGCGCGCCTCCTCAAGAAGACCGCCGAGACATTGCAAGGCAAGCGAATGTTCAGTTACCACCGGCTCCACCTCGCCTCGTCCGATCAGGCCGGCGTTGTCGACGGGGATAGTTACGCAACCTGTCGTCAGAAAGGCCAGTCCCGTCGCAATAAAAGGGCGCATGCGATCCGCTCCAAAGCTGATCGGGGGACGCATTCCTTGCGCCCACCCACTTGATCCTTTTGCTTTGACGGACAACCGGTATGACTTATTCCCGACACAGGCGCTTTTCTGTTTTCAAATGCGCGCGATCAGGCCACCGACGTCGTTAAGACCGATTACGTCAATGTCGGCGGCGCGGCGCGATCTTCCAGAACAGCCGCCAGGCCCTCCTTCGTAGCATACTCTGT
>CAZNXR010000044.1:0-4603 GCA_964576815.1 uncultured Caulobacterales bacterium
GGCGGCGGGATTCGACCGCCTTGCGGATGCGGTCGGCGAGCATAACGGCGTTTGACAGCGTTGTGCCGGGAAGAATGATCGCGAATTCCTCGCCGCCATAGCGGGCGAGGACGTCCTGGCCTTTGATGTTGGCGTTCATCACGTCAGCGACAAGACGCAAGACGTGATCGCCGGTCTGGTGGCCCCAGCGATCGTTGAACTGCTTGAAATGATCGACATCGGCCATGATGAGCGCGAGCGGCTCGCCGGCGTCATGCGCCGTGCGGATGTGGCGCGCGAGTTCCAGATCGAACGTCTTGCGGTTCTTGACCCCGGTCAGAGGGTCCAGCATCGCCTCCTGCTGGATGTTCTCGATGTTCCGGCGCAGAGATACGACTTCGTCAGACGATTTTGCGAGCTGATCCTCAAGGCGTTCGTTCGCCTCGCGCACCGATTTCGCCACTGACAGCACGCTGTCCATCAACGCGCTGAGGGCGGGGTTTCCGGAGGCCGACCGCTTGAGCTCGGAAGACAGAAAGCGCAGCTTTTCCGAATTGCCCGAAGCGTTCGCGCCGGTCGACTCAACGGCATCGGCGATCTTCGACATCTCGTCTTCGAAGCGCTGAATGAGATCGACAAGATCGCGGGAAAGGCCCTGCTTCAACACATGCGCGTCGTAAAGCGCGTCGGCGTCGCTTTGCAGGATCACGCCCTCTGAGCGCGTCGCCTTATGGAAGTCGCGCGCCAGCGCCGGATTGCGGCCTTCCGCGAACAGGAACCACAGTTCCAGATTTTTCGGTGAGGCGGCCAGCCCTGCGGATCTGAGGCCCGCAATCGCCCGCTCGGCATTCTGGTAGGAGACGTTGAGAATGTCCGTCATCGTAAATTCCCGAGGCGCCGGCTCGGAGGCCACGCTGACATTACGCAACTTATGGTCGCGGCGTAAAGGAACGGCTAAAGACGCCGCCGCAGGGCCGGGAGAAAGAGGCAGGACTGCTTTCGTCAGGCTGCGCAATTGTTAACGCGCCATGAACGCCGGAACATCGGCGCCGAATCCTTTGACCTTTTCGCGCGGCTCCTGGCGTTGCCGTTCGGGCTGAGGCTTCGCCTGCGCCGCACGCTGCGGGGCGGGGGCGGGTTCGGGCGCGTGTTCGCGGCGGGGTTCGGCGCGCGGTTCGCTGCGCGGTTCGCGCTGGCGCTCGCCCGCTTCGCGTTGACGTTCGCCGCGGCGTCCGTCACGACCGCCTTCACGGCGCCCGGATGACCGGCCGCGCTCGCGATCGCGCCGCGGCTCCCGGTCGCCGCGTGCGCGAACCTCGTCCTGCGCCCCGGCGAAGAAGTCGCCGAGATCGAGATCATCGATCGCGTCCTTGCGGATCGTTTCGAGGATGCCGCGGTAGAACTTGTCGTCGGCCGGCGTCAGCATCGTATACGCCGTGCCCGATCGTCCCGCCCGGCCCGTGCGTCCGATGCGATGGACGTAGTCTTCCGGGTGGAAGGGCGCGTCGTAATTGAAGACATGGCTGACGTCCGGGATGTCGAGGCCGCGCGCCGCAACGTCGGAGGCGATGATGAAGGTCACTTCGCCGGAACGGAACTTCTCGATCGTCTCGGTACGGAAGGACTGCGGCAGGTCGCCGTGAATCGGACGCGCATTATAGCCGTGCGTGATCAGCGACTTCGCGACGACATCGACCGTCGATTTTCGGTTGCAGAAGATAATCCCGTTCTTGACGCTCTCCATGTCGAGAAGCTTGCGGAGCGTCAGGCGTTTCAGCCGGTCGTCGGTCGAGGGCACACGGACGACTTTTTGGGTGATCGTCGACGCCGTCGTCGCCTGCCTTGCGGTTTCAACGCGCGCCGGATCGTGGAGGAAGGCGTCGGTGATGCGCTGGATCTCCGGGGGCATCGTCGCGGAGAAAAACAGCGTCTGACGCGTCATCGGCGTCAGCTTGAAGATGCGCTCAATATCAGGGATGAAACCCATATCGAGCATTCGGTCGGCCTCATCGACGACCATCACTTCGATGCCGTTGAGGAGCAGCTTGCCGCGTTCGAAATGGTCGAGCATCCGGCCCGGCGTCGCGATCAGCACATCGACGCCGCGCGTCAGTTTCGCGTCCTGGTCCCCGAACGACACGCCGCCGATCAGCAACGCCATCGTCAACTTGTGATACTTGCCGTATTTCTCGAAATTCTCCGACACCTGCGCGGCGAGTTCGCGCGTCGGGCAGAGGACGAGCGTGCGCGGCATCCGCGCCCGGGCGCGTCCCTTGGCGAGGCGCTGGATCATCGGCAGCACGAATGCGGCGGTCTTGCCTGTGCCTGTCTGCGCGATGCCGAGAACGTCGCGGCCTTTGAGGGCCTCGGGGATGGCGGCGATCTGGATGGGCGTAGGCGTCGAATAGCCGGCTTCAAGCACGGCTTTCAAAATGTTCGGCTCAAGGCCGAGGTCGTCAAAAGTCATGGGCGTCCTTTATTGCTCGTTTCCGCGCCCGGCAGCGTCTGCGGCCGGGTGATCAGCAGCGGGTCCTGGGGTTACGCCCCGCCCTTCCGCTGGAAACGAGCGATGCGTCGGTTTCGGGATCGAGGCGGCGCCGAAGGGGCTGCGTCGTCTTAGGAGGCGGGGCCGAGGGCCCCCAAACTCTGCGCGCGCAAAACGCCGCTATCGATCCTGCCGCGCATCTAGGCGCGGTTGACCCAATGGTCAATCGCGGCAGGGTTAAGCTTGCATGAAAATCCGGGCGCTGCGGCCGATTTTCAGCACAAGGACGGCCCGAAGGCCCGAAGCCGCACGTCAAGGCCGGCCCTCACCGTCGGCCATTCCGGGCGAACGACGCTGAAATAGGCGGTGTCGCGCAGTCGCCCGTCCGGCATCACCATGTGCTGACGAAATATTCCTTCATATTTCGCGCCCAGCCGCTCGACCGCCTTCCACGACCGCTCATTCATTGCGTCGAGCTTGAGTTCTATCCGGTTGAGACCGAGCGTTTCAAAGCCGTGCGCCATCAACAGGCGTTTGCATGAAGGATTGACGGCGCCCGCCCAGAAACGCTTCGCATACCATGTCCACCCGATTTCGAGCCGTTTGTGGGCGAGTACGATCGCCAGATAGCTCGACGATCCCGCGACGGCGCCGGACGCCTTGTCGATGATCGTGAAGGAAAGCTCCGCCCCGCCGGCGCTGGCGGCGAGGCGCTCGTCCATCCAGGCGTCGAAATCGGCGCCGTGCTGGTTGATCGAGGCGAAGCGCCAGAGGTCCGGGTCATCGCCGGCGGCGCGCAGAGCGTCGCGATGGTCATCGGTGAGCGGTTCAAGCCGCACGAAGGCGTTTTCAAGAACGACAGCGTCCATCGGCAAGAAAAGCGCTTCCTGAGGGGCCGTTTCAATGCGCGTCGGCGAGGCGCGCTCAATCGACGACTGTCTCTTCTGCTTCCATGATCACGACCGGCTCGCCGTCGATGGTTGTCGCTTGCGTCGCCGGTTTCCCAGCGGCCGTACCATCGCCCACGGTCACGCGCTCCGAATGGCTGCGCATCTCGGGCGCGCCGCCTCGCTCCGACGCGGTGATGGTGAAATCGACGTAGTAGACGCCGGCGGCGCCGGCGCGGAACGATACGTCCCAGCGATGGGCGCTCTTGTCGCGCATCGCCATCGTCGTCGCCGGTTCCGGCGGCAGGATCTCAAGGCCTTCGGACCCCGTCGCGGTTACGGTCATTGTCCCGTCCGCGTAGGATTCGGCGAAGGTGACTTCAAGAACGCCGGTCTCGCCGGGATCGACGGCGGCGCGCTGAACGGCGGTGACGTCAACTGCGGCGCCGGGCTTGCGCGCGCCGTGATCGCCGGCAGCGGCTTTTTCGCTGGCGGCGGCGGTTGCAAGGTCCTTCGCCGGCTTTTCGGCGGCGCAGGCGGCGATAAGCCCGGCGGCGGCGGCGATGGCGGCGGCGGTCGGCGGCTTTTTGCCCATGGAGCGATCCTCTCTAGTTCGCCGAGAAATTGTAGCAGGCGTCGCCGGACGGGCCGGCGTCGCTGATGTTTCGGTCGTCGTAGCCTTCAACGACGTGGTCGCCGGCGGCGAGACTCACCGTGCGCGTTTCGACGTCGGTGACGGTGCTGAAGGCCCGTGCGATATCGACGCCGCGCAAGGAGACGATGAAGTCGGGATCGCGCCCGGTCGCGCCGGAGATGCGCGTCATCGCGAAGGAGACCGAGGCCGGCGCGCCGACCGGCATCCGCATCAGCGTCCGGTTGCCGAGCTTGTTCTCCGTGCCCGCATCATCGACCGAACAGATGACGATCGCCGGTGCGCCGATCGTCAAGGTGCGCAGGACCGGCAGCGACGTGGCGATGCCGCCGTCATTCGTTTCGCCCGCCCCGTCGACGCCGGTCCCGTTGATGTTCTGGGCGAGGCGCAGCGCATCGACGGCGGCCGCGCTGACGCCGGCCTCGGCCTTCAGCGCTTCGATGTAGGAAAAGATGGTCGTCGGCGCGGTCCCGTTGCGGATGATCGTCGGATTGATGCGCGCCCGGTAGACCGGGCCGCGCTGGTCGCCGCGCTGCGATCGAGCGCCGGGCGCTGGGGTGCGCGACCCGCTCAGCTGGCGGCCCTGGAGCGCCTGGCGCA
>CAZNXR010000044.1:4613-10868 GCA_964576815.1 uncultured Caulobacterales bacterium
ATTGATGCGCGCCCGGTAGACCGGGCCGAAGCCCGCCGAGATCACGTCCGCGCCGTCATCGACGCTGTCGAACACGTCATAGACGATCGAATGAACAGACGCTTCGCTGTACCACCCGCTTGATGAAAAGGTGTTGTCCTCGACGTTGAAGCGGAATCCGGTCGACTGGCCGGCGCCGTTGCTGTCGCGATAGACGGGATCGCCGAGGACGATCGCCGAAAACGCGTTCGACCAGCCCTCGCTGAACGCAAGGCGCGGATCGAGGCGCTGGCTGAGGCTGTGCGGACCCCCGATCGAATCGTTTCGCGACTGCGTGTCTTCCAGATAATGACCGAACTCATGCGCGATGACGTGCTGGTCATATTCGTCGGTGTCGTTGTTGGCGCTTCCCTGCACGAGGATGGTCGGGACGCCGCCGATGCGCGTGAAGGACGTTGATCCGATTTCGCCGCTGGCGACGGAGCCGCTCGCGGCCCGGTTGTTGACGCTCCAGAAAACCTGGCCCGTCTCGAAGCTCGTTCCGGGCGCGACGGCGTTCACCGTGTCGATCGACGTGAGGACCGTGTCGAGTAGGGCGAAAGGCGCCGCCGCGCGCGTGCCGGTGTAGCTCGCGCCGCCCCACCCGGACGGCGCATTGAGATTGCGCGTTGAATTCGCGCCGCCGGAGTCGAGAAGCGCGCCGGTCAACAGATAGATCGCGTTGCCGCTCGTGTTATCGCGAACGGTGAAGTCGAAGAGACCGCCGGGCCCTTGCATTCTCGACCGCGCCTGGATGCGAAGCGTCGTACCGGCCGGAACCGTAAGGCCATAGGCGCCGGCCGCGTCGGTCAGGCCGGAGGCGAGGACGGTTCCGCCGCTGCTGGCGGCTTCGACCACGACGCTGCGCGCGGGCCTTTGCGTTATCGCCGCGTAATTGAGCCCGTTGGTCGTCGTATTGAGCGGCACGAAATCATAGGTGATCGCGCCCGAAATCGTCACAGAGCCGCCAGGGGGCGGCGGAGGGGGGGGCGGCGGAGGCGGAGGCGCCGGCCCGGGGCCTGACGACGACCCGCCGCCGCACGCCGCAAGCATCAGGAAGCAAGCGGGAGCCGCAACACGGACAAACTTGAACAAAGACCGCATGAACTCCGCCTTACCCTGCTGACGCCTCAATACGCTGACCATCAAGCAATCAATTGGACCGAGTCCTAATTCGGCACGTTACAAAAAGGCAATGCGCGCGGATCGCCGTCATCGCATCGGCCTCGGTTGCTCCTCACCAGATTTCGACCCGGGCTTCCGGCGCAAGCCAGAGTTCATGCTCCTTGGTGACGCCGAAGGCCTCGTACCATTCGTCCATGTTCCGGACGACGCCGTTCACCCGGTATCGCGCGGGCGAATGCGGGTCGGTGGCGATCTGGTTTTTCAACTGCTCGTCGCGGACGGCCCGCTTCCAGACCTGGCCCCAGGCGAGGAAAAAGCGCTGGTCGCCGGTCAGGCCGTCGATGACCGGCGCCTCGGCCCCGTTCAGCGACAGCTTCCAGGCGTGATAGGCCATGGCGAGACCGCCGATATCGCCGATGTTCTCGCCCATGGTGAGCGTCGGGTTCACCGCAAAGCCGGGTATCGGTTCGTAGGCTGAATATTGCGCGCCGATCTTGTCGGCGAGCTTCTGGAAGGCGGCGACATCTTCGGCCTTCCACCAGTCGCGCAAGACGCCGTCGCCGTCCGACTTGCGGCCCTGATCGTCGAAGCCGTGACCGATCTCGTGTCCGATGACGGCGCCGATCGCGCCGTAATTGACGGCAGGGTCCGCTTTCGGATCGAAGAAAGGCGCCTGCAGGATCGCGGCGGGAAACACGATCTCGTTGAGCGGCGGGTTGTAATAGGCGTTCACGGTCTGGGGCGTCATGCCCCATTCCTTGCGATCGACCGGTTCGTCGATGCGCGCGACTTCAAACGCCCACTCGAAAGCCTGCGAGCGCTTGGCGTTGCCATAGGCGTCGCCGGCGCGCACGTCGAGCGCGGCGTACTCACGCCACGCCTCCGGATAGCCGATCTTGGGCGTGAATTTCGACAGCTTGTCGCGGGCGGCGGCGCGCGTATCGTCGCTCATCCAGGCGAGCGTTCCGATCCGCTCGTCGAGCGCCTTGCGGAGGTTTGCGACGAGCTCTTCCATCAACGCCTTTGATTGCGGCGGGAAGTGTTTCTCAACATAGAGTTTGCCGACCGCTTCGCCGAGCGAGGCGTCGACCGCGGCGACCGCGCGTTTCCAACGCTCCTTCTGTTTCGGCGTGCCGCGCAGCTCCGTTCCGTAAAACGCGAAATTGGCCGCGTCGAACGCCGCCGGCAGAACGTCGGCGTTGGCGTTCAGCAGATGGAACTTCAGGTATTCGCGCCATGTCTCAATGGGCGTCGCCGCGATCATCGCCGCGAGCTTTGCGACAGCGTCATCCTCGCGAACGACGATCTCGGTGCGATCGCCAAGCCCGGCCGAGGCGAGCATCGTGCGCCACGGCGCGCCCGGCGCGAAGGATTGCAACTCGTCGATCGTCTTGAGGTTGTACATCAGGTCGCGGTTGCGCCGCTTGGCCGGCTCCCAGTGGACCCTCGCCATCTCAAGTTCGAGCGCGAAAATGCGCGATGCGGCGCCTGCGGGATCCTGATGTCCGGCGAGCTGCAGCATGGTCTCGACATGGGCTTGGTATTTCACCTGTTTGTCGGCGAACTTCTGTTCAAGATAATAATCGCGGTTCGGCATGCCTAGTCCCGACTGACCGGCGTAAAGCGCGTATCGGTCCGGGCGTTTGAGGTCCGTGCTGATGATGAAGCTGATCGGCGTGCGCGCCCTCAACGCCGGGTCGGCGAAATGGCGGGCGAGATCGTCAGGCGTCGCCAGGGCGTCGATCGCGGCCAAATCCTCCGCCAGCGGAGCAAGCCCTTTCGCCTCGATCGCGGCGGTGTCGAGATAGCTCTGATAGAAATCGCGAACGCGTCGCGCATCCCCGCCGGCCGCCGACGCCGACAACCCTTCGATGATCGCCTTAAGTCTTTCTTCGGAGCGCTCGGCGAGCACAGTGAAGGAGCCGTAGCTCGAATATTCCTCCGGGATCTTGAACGACTTCAGCCAGTCGCCGTTGACGTAAGCGTAGAAGTCATCGCCCGGCGCCACGCCCGCGTCGATGTCCTTGACCGCAAGGCCGAAGGTTCCGATTTCCGGACCGTCAGGATTGGCGGCGGGCTCCTCGACGCTCGATGCGCTTTGGGTATCCTTGCGGCCGCAGCCCGCGATGATGAGGGTGGGGGCAGCGAGGGCGGCGGTCAGCAACAAGATCTTTTTCAAGCGTCAATCCACGGAGAACTTCGCGTTGACCGTTAGCCTGCCGCCGCGCGCGCCCGCAAGGCGCCGCGCGGCGAGGCGAGCGCTGCCGCGGGCTTGTACCGCCGGAGCGATTCCGCCATTTTCCGCGCGCCCTTTAGAGCGAAAGCGCGTCTCATGGACCTCAGGTCGGTCATCCGCTCGATTCCGGATTACCCGAAGCCCGGCATCATGTTCCGGGACGTAACGACGCTGCTTGCTGACGCCCGCGGCTTCCGGCGGGCGATCGACGAGCTGGTGCAGCCGCTCGCCGGGGCGAAGATAGACAAGGTCGCTGGGATCGAGGCGCGGGGCTTCATCCTCGGCGGCGCCATCGCGCATCAATTGTCGGTCGGCTTCGTCCCGATCCGCAAGAAGGGCAAGCTCCCGTTCAAAACGATCGCCGAGCGCTATGCGCTCGAATACGGCGTCGATGAAGTCGAAATTCATGTCGATGCGGTGGCGCGCGGCGAAAAGGTCCTGCTCGTCGATGATCTCATTGCGACCGGCGGCACGGCGACGGCGGCGATCCGGTTGCTGGAGCGCGCCGGCTCGGAAGTCGTGCTCTGCTCTTTCGTCGTCGATCTGCCTGAACTTGGCGGCGCCGAAAAGCTTCGCGCCATGGGCAAGGACGTCGTGGCGCTCGTCCAGTTTGAGGGGCATTGACGATGGCGATCTTCCTCGCGGGCCTTGTGATATTTTTTGGAACGCATCTTTACACGGCGCTCGCCCGGGCCCCGCGCGAGGCGCTGGTCAAGAAACTGGGCGCGGGTCCGTATAAGGGACTTTATTCCCTCGTTTCGATCGCCGGTTTCGCGATGATCATCGTCGGCTGGCGCAGCGCCGACGCAAGTCTTCTTTACACGCCGCCCGAAGGCGGGCGTCATATCGCCTATCTTCTGACTCTCCTCGCCTTCATTCTGTTGGCTGCGGCTTACGCGCCGAAAGGCAAGATCGCGGCGGCGATCAAGCATCCGATGCTGGCGGGCGTCAAAGCGTGGGCGTTCGCGCATCTTCTCGTCAACGGCGAGGTGCGGTCAGTGATCCTGTTCGGCGCGTTTCTCGCCTACGGCGTCATCGACCGGATCGCGGTGAAGCGGCGCGGCGACAATGGCCCCGCGCCGGGCCCGTGGCGCAATGATGCGATTGCAGTCGTCGCGGGCGTTGCGGCGTGGGCGGCGGTTTATCTTCACCTGCACCCCTACATCGCCGGCGTCGCGCTGCGTTGACGGGGCGCCGTTACAGCGCGGCGTTCTTGGCGTTTTCCGCGACGAGGTTCTGATCCGCGGGCGCAGCGCCTGCGCGCATTGCGTCGATGCGGTCGCGTTCGCTGCGGAATCGCGCGAGGTCCTTGCCGCCAAGCTCGTAGCCGGTGGCGATTTTCAGCGACTGCGGGTTGACCGCGCTGTTCTTGAAGTGAACTTCGTAATGCAGGTGGGGTCCGGTCGAGCGGCCCGTTGATCCGACAGTGCCGATGACCTCGCCCTGGCGAACGCGCGCGCCGGCGCGCACGCCCTTACGGATCGAATTCATATGCGCATAAGCGGTCTTATAGCCTTGCGCATGCCGTATGCTGACATAGTTGCCGAAGCTGCCATAAGGCCCTGCGCGTTCGACGACGCCGTCTCCCGCCGCCATGATCGGCGTGCCGCGCGGCGCGGCGAAATCGACGCCCTTGTGCGCTTTTGCATAGCCGAGGATCGGATGGCGGCGCGTGCCGAAGCCCGAGGAAAGGCGCGCGCCGTCGATCGGCGTCTTCATCAGCAGGCGCCGGGCGCTCTCGCCCTTGGCGTCGAAATAATCGCCCCGTCCGCCGTCTTCGACCGCAAAGCGGTAATAGCCTTTTTCTTTTTGTCGGCCGCGCCATTTCAGCCGGCCGTAAAGGACGTCGCCGCCCGCGACGAGCTTGCCGGTCTTGTCAAAGCGGACCTCGAAGATCGCCTCGAATTCGTCGCCGCCGAAAATCTCGCGCTGAAAGTCGACGTCATACGCGAACATTTGCGCAAGTCCGGCGATCACTTCGTCCGGCGCGCCCTGGCGCTTGGCGGAGAGATAGAGGCTGCCGTCGATACGGCCCGCTACCGCAGCGATGCGCGTCGTCAGCGGCGCGGCGCGTTCGTCGGCGACATATCCGCCGCCCGGCGACCGGCGCAGGCTGACGCGCTTTTCCGGATCGGCGTCGAAATCGAGAGCGACGAGATGAAGCGCCGGCGCCTCATCGAGCGAAATAAGTTCGAAGAGCGTCTTGTTCGGTTCCGCTAGAGTCAGATTGAAGGATTGTCCGGGGCGCAGCAGACGGAGATTATAATACTTGCCGAAGGCGTAGGCCGCCTCGTTGCGGTCATCGGCCCTGACGCCGGCGCGGCGCAGCACATCGACGAATGTCTCGCCTTTGGAAAGCGAAACGCGCATCTCGCGCGGCTGGCCCGCAAGATCCCTCGCATAAGCGATGGCGAGCGGCGGCGGCGGCGCGGCGCGATCGGCGGCGAGGTCGGCTTCGAAAAAGACCGGCGGCGGACGATCTTCTTCGCCGGCGAGCCAGCGCGTCGCCAGCGAGAGCACGGCGGTCGACGGCGCCGGCGGCTGCGATGCTGCGGTCGCCGCGGAAAGTCCCGGCTTCAGGCGCGGCGCGGCGGAGCCGGAAAGTTCCGCCTGCGGATCGCCGCCGCCGCGTTGCGGCTTCACCCGGACCGGTGCGCTGAAGAGGCCGGCGCCTGTCGCAGGCGCGGCGGCGGCCGGCGGATCTTCAATTCGCTCCGAGGGCAAGGCTGTCGGGATTGGCGGCGCCGGGTCTTTTGCGTCGGCTGCAACCGTTGCGGCAGGCCGAGACGGCTCGGGCCGCGCCGGCCAGACGACCGCGCCATAGGCGCCGCCGCCAGCTTCGGCAGCCGGGCCCGCCGCAGCGTCGGCCCGGGCGG
>CAZNXR010000045.1:0-10830 GCA_964576815.1 uncultured Caulobacterales bacterium
TCATGGCGGCGCGCGCGAGACCGTCGTTGACGGCGAAACAGGCTTTCTGGTGAAACCGGGCTCGGCGGAAGCGCTCGCGAACGCGGTCGCCCGGGCGATCGGGCTCGGGCAGGAGGGGCGCGATGCGATGGGCGAAAAGGCCGCCGCGCGTATCGCCGCCAAATTCTCGACCGCCGCAATGACCGCCGCGACGATCGCGGCCTATCGCTCGCTGCTGGATGCGCGGACAGGCCCCGCATGACGCGCCGTCCCGACAACATTCTCATTATAAAGACGGACGGGCTCGCCGCCTTTGTCGCCGCCGAACCGCTTTTTGAATCCATTCGCGCCGCGCATCCCGGCGCGCGCATCAGCCTGCTGACGCAGCAGCACCTGCAACGCGTCGCGCGCGCCTCGCCTTATTTCGATCAGGTCGCGGCGATGCCGGACTTTCGCGATCCCGACGCGCGCAAAGCGTTCGTCAAGCAGGTTCAAGCTTCGCATTTCGCCTGCATCTACGATCTCGCTGCGAACGAGGAAGCGCGCCGGCTGTTTGCGGCGCTGGGGCCGTTCCGGCCGAAATGGCGATCGGTGGCGCCCGCCTCGCGCTCCGCGCGCAAGAGCGGCGCGCCGGAAGAGGGGCTGCCGAACACCTCGAAGTTCTCGGTCGCCGTCGGCCTCGATGCGCCGACGCGGCTTCCCGACTTTTCCTGGGCGCTGGCGACGCGGAAAGATTCCGCCAATATGCAGCCTTCGTGGTTCGGCATTTCCGGGGTCTACGGATTATTGATGCCGGGCGTCGATGAAACCCGCCGATGGCCGTCGGGCCGTTACGCCGAATTCGCGCGGATGATGGCCAAGAAAAGCATCATGCCGGTGATGGTCGGCCCGAAGGAACTTCACGCCTTCGCCGACGAAGTCGCCAACGCCGCGCCCGAACTGGTCGATATCACGGGCAAGTCCGACCACCTCCAGCTTGTCGCGCTGGCGCAATCCGCCGCCTTTTTCGTCAGCGACGCGTCTGAGGAGGTTCATCTCGCCGTCAGCGTCGGATGCGCCGGCGTTCTCATCCGCAAAGCGGGCGAGGAGCAGTTGTCGCCGAAGGGCCGAAACGTCATCACCCTGACGACCCGCAACGACATGGGCGAGGCGACGCCGGATTTCGTGTGGCGCGCGCTCAACAATATGGGTCTCATTCCGAAGGGCTCGGCGAGCCCGCGGTCGGCTGTCCGTTGATCCCCGCCCCGGAAGCTCTATATAGCGTCGCGGCGCCACGCGCGGGCGAGCATAATTCGTCCGCCGTCGCCGCGACAGTGTCGCGATCCATCCTGAACCCCTTGTCCTGAAGCCCTGAGAGGAGATTCTTTTATATCCCGTAGACCTTTCGCTACCACCCCGCCCAAAGGAGACGGCCCCCGAATCAATGAAGACATCGCCGTTCCGACGGTATTGTTGATTGACCACCTCGGCGAAAAGCGCGGCGTCGTGCCGACGCCCAAAGCGATCGAGATGGCGATGGAAGTCGGGCTCGACCTCGTTGAAGTGTCGCCGGGCACCCAGCCGCCGGTCTGCAAAATCCTCGATTTCGGCAAGTTCAAATACCAGCAGCAGAAGAAAAAGGCTGAGGCCAAGAAGAACCAGAAGGTCGTCGAGATCAAAGAAATCAAGATGCGGCCCAACATCGACGACCACGACTATGAGGTCAAAGCCAAGCAGATGCGCAGCTTCTTCGCCGAGGGCGACAAGGTGAAGGTGACGCTGCGCTTCCGCGGCCGCGAGATGGCCTATCAGGACCGCGGCATGACGCTTCTGGAGAAGGTCAAGACCGACTTCGAGGATGTCGCCAAGGTCGAGCAGATGCCCAAGCTCGAGGGCAAGCAGATGATGATGGTGATGGCTCCGCGTTAAGCCGGGCCGGCGCCCTCGCGCGTTCGACGACCGCGCAGGCGAAACTGAATGAAATCCGCGCCTTGAACGGCCGCCATTTGCGAAAATGGCGGCCTTGGCGCATTGCTTGCTTTGATCGGGCTTGCTGTGGCCGGGCTTGCTGTGGCCCGGCTTGCTGTAGTCGGCGGGCAGCTGCGGCGCCGTCGGCGTCCGGCTGGGGCGGTTGTTGGTTCGGGTATGGGTGAGGCTTGGCAATCCCTGATCGCGTCGGCGCCCCTGGCGCCGCTCGCGCTCGCCTTCTTTGTGGGGATCGCCTGCGGCTGGCTGATTTGGGGACTGCGCGGGTCCGGCGGGGATAGCGCTGAAGACCGGCAGGCGAACGCTGCGGTCGCCGCAAGCGCAGAGGCCGAAGGCGATGAACGCAAGGAGATTGTGGTCCTGCGCGCCGAGATCGAAGCCGCGCGCGCGTTATTGAACCAGAACGACGCGCAACAGGACGACATTTCGAACCAGCTCAAGGCCGTCGATGACGCGCTGAAGCGGGCGAACGGCCGCCTCAAGATCGTTCAGCAGGGCCTCAAACGCTAGATCCGTCAGCGCGCGCCTGTGCCGGATCGGGACGCGCGCCGGCCGGGTCGAGACGGCGGACAGCGTTCATCAGCGGAATGAAGGCGGACGCCGCCAGCAGCGCTGCGAGCAGGAAATGCGCGCCCGGAAAATAAACCGGCGCCGCATCCTCGGTGAATGCGGCGAATACCTGCGTCATCACCAGCGGCCCGAGGATCATGGCGACGCCGTTGAGGCTGCCGATCGCCCCTTGCAGCTCGCCTTGCGCGTTCGCGGGCGCGCTTTTCGACATGATGCCCTGGAGGGCGGGGGTTGCAAAACCGGCAAACGCGCCGAATGCGATCAGCGCGTAAATCATCCATCCCGCCGAGGCGAAGGCGTAACCGACATAGGCGACGACCGCGATGGCGGCGCCGAGGATCGCAGCGCGCGTCTCGCCGAGTTTTGGAATGACGATCCGGGTGAGACCGCCTTCGACGATCGCGGCCGAGAGCCCGACGGCCATCAGCGAAAAACCGATCTCGCGCGCGGACCAGCCGATCGCCTCTTGCGCGTAATAGGCCCACACGGCCGGAAAGCTCCAGCGCGCGAGCGCCAGCTGAAAGAACACGGCCGCGGTCGGAAGGATCGCCGGATACTGCCGGAAGTTCTTGAAGCTCGAAAAGGCGTTCGCCCGTCTCCAGCTGAAGGGCCGGCGGTTTTCCGGCGGATTGGTCTCCGGAAGGAAGAACCATCCGTAGACGAAGTTGACGGCGCCGAGCGCGGCGACGGCGTAGAACGGCGCGCGGTGGCCGTATTCATCCCCGATAAGCCCGCCGAGCGCCGGCCCGATGATGAAGCCGAGCCCGAAGGCGGCGCCCATCAGCCCGAAATTCGCGGCGCGTTTTTCCGGCGGCGAAATGTCGGCGATGTAGGCGTTGGCGGTCGAAAAGGTCGCGGCAAAGCAGCCGGCGAGAATGCGCGCGAGAAATATCAGCGCGAGCGAGGGCGCGAGCGCCAGCATCAGGAAATCGGCCGCATACGCGGCGAGCGATCCGAGGAGCACCGGTCGCCGCCCGAAACGGTCGGATAACTGGCCCATCACCGGCATCATGACGAACTGCATGACGGCGTAGGCGACCGAGATGTAGCCGCCCCAGCGCGAGGCCTCCGCAAGGCCCTCGCCCGTCACGTCCATGATGAGCTGCGGCATCACCGGCAGGATGATGCCGAAACCGATCATGTTGATCATGACCGTGATGAAGATGAACAGGAGCGCGTTGGGCCCCGGTTTGGCGGTCGCCATGACGCGCGTGAACTCCGGCTAGATTTCCCTGTACTCGGGCGCCGGAAGGGCGGCGTCAATCGGCGTCACCTTGATCGCGGTGATCTGGTTGCGCCGCCGTCTCAGGATGCGAAAGCGGAACCCGTGGAAGGAAAACGTCTGCCCGACCTCCGGAATCGACCGGGCCTCGTGAATGACAAGGCCGGCGATCGTCACCGCTTCGGCGTCCGGTAAGGACCAGTCCATCACGCGATTGAGATCGCGGATGGTGACCTCTCCGTCGATGTTGATCGACCCGTCCGCCTGCGGTCGGACCCCGAGGACGGGGCTGTCGTGCTCATCCTCGATCTCGCCGACGATCTCCTCGATGATGTCTTCCATGGTGACGAGGCCGCGGATCGAACCATACTCATCGACGACCAGGGCGAACTGCTCCTGGCCTTTCCGGAAATAGTCGAGCTGCTCTTGCAGCGTCGTCGTCTCCGGCGCGAAATAGGGTTTGCGCGCCATGTCGGCGACGACGACTTTTGACGCGTCCCCGTCGAGCTCCCACAGCGCGCGCAAGAAGTCCTTGACGTGCAGCACGCCGACGATGTTCTCGGTGCTCTCGCGATAGAGCGGAAAGCGCGTGTGACCGGACTTCATCGCCTCCGCGAGGATGGTCGCCGGCTTCTCGTCGATATCGAGCATGTCGATGGATTTCCGGTGCACCATGATTTCACCGAGCGTGATCTCGTCGAGATCGAGCGCGCCGCGCACGATGTCGCGCGCCGATTTTTCGAGGTCGCCTTCCTCATGATGATAATCGGCGACGCCGCGCAGGTCGTCCGCGGCCGAGAAGATTTTCTCAACGCCGGCCGAGTTGACGCCGAGAACGCCCAGAAAAGCGCGGACGAAGCGGCTCGCCAGCCATGTGACCGGCGCCAGCAGAAAAACAACCCAGCGGATCACCGGCGCCACGAAAAGCGCCAGGGTGTCCGGGCGCGCCAGCGCCGCGGTCTTGGGCGCGACCTCCGAAAAAAGCACGATCAGGACAGTCATCGTCGCCGTCGCGACCGCGATCGCGAGACCGCCGTCGCCGAACCATGCGGCGAAAAGACCGGAGGCGAGCGTCGTCGCAAGGATATTCACCAGATTGTTGCCGACAAGGATCGCCCCGATCAGACGCTCGCGGTCGCGGATGAGCAGATTGACCCGCAGCGCGCGCTTGTCGCCGTCTGCTTCGAGCTTGTGCATGCGCGCGCGAGAGGCCGCCGTCAGGGCGGTCTCCGAGCCCGAAAAAAAGGCGGACATGAAGAGCAGCAGGAAGATCGCGCCGATCGTCAGCAAGGTGTCTGAGTCCATTGGATCCTTCGCGCGGCTTCGTTCACCGGCTTAGCGGCGGTAGTGATTGACGGGACGCTCTTCGAATTCCGCTCTTCCCCGCTTTCGCGGGCATGCGCAGGAAAAGAGTGTGAATCATTCTTGTCGCAACATGAACTAGCGGCGCGCGCCGTCGAGGAAACGCAATACTTTGTCGGCGTCGACGCCCCCGGCGATGAAGGCCTCGCCGATCCGGCGCGCGAGAATGAGCGTCGGGCGGCCTTGTTCGACTTTCTTGTCCTGCATCATTAAGGCGAGCAGCGCTTCCGCCGCAAACTCTCGGGCGCCGGCGATATCGGGGATTCCCGCAGGAAGGCTTGCGGCGCGCAAATGCCCCTTCAGCCGGTCGGCGTCGCCCGCGGCGCACAGGCCCTCGCTGACGGAGAAATCAAAAGCGAGGCCCATGCCGGCCGCGACCGCCTCGCCATGGAGAAGCCTGTCGGAATAGCCGAACGCAGCCTCCAGCGCATGGCCGAATGTGTGGCCGAGATTGAGGAGCGCGCGCTCGCCCTCCTCACGTTCGTCGGCGGCGACGATTTTCGCCTTCGCTGCGCAGGATCGCAAGACCGCTTCGCGCCGCGCCGCGCGGTCGCCGGCGAGAAGCCTTGCACCATGCGCCTCAAGCCAGGTGAAGAACGCCGCATCCCCGAGCGCGCCGTATTTGACGATCTCGGCGTATCCCGCGCGCAATTCCCGCGCGGGCAGGGTGTCGAGCGCGGCGGTGTCGGCGAGCACGATCGCCGGTTGGTGAAAGGCGCCGATGAGGTTCTTGCCGTGCCGCGCGTTGATCGCGGTCTTGCCGCCGACAGCGCTGTCGACTTGCGCAAGCAGCGTCGTCGGAACTTGCGCGAACCGGCATCCGCGCCGCAGGACGGATGCCGCAAAGCCCGTCAGATCGCCGATGACGCCGCCGCCGAACGCAATGACGAGATCGCCGCGTTCGACGCCGAGGCCGAGCAGCGTTTCACACAGCGCTTCAAGCTGCGCGAAGGATTTTGTCGCCTCGCCCGGCGGCAGGACGATCGTCTCGCTGACGACGCCGCCGCTCGCGAGCGCGCGGCGCAGCCGGGGTCCTTGCGCGGCTTCGACATTCGCATCGGTGACGATTGCGGCGAACGGACGCTTGAGAAGCGGCGCAAGAAGAGTAGCAGCGCCGTCGATGACGTCGTCGCCGACGGCGATCTCATAGCTGCGGGCCCCGAGCGGCACGGTGAGGCGCTGCGTGGTCACAGGGCGGGCTCCGCGGCGCTGTGCGCATGAAGCGCTGCGAGGATCGCGGCGACCGTCTTTCCATGTGCGCCGGGCTGGCTGTCGATCGTCAGGGTTGCGCCTTCGTAATAGGGGGTTCGTTCCGCAAGGAGCCGGGCGATGATTTCCTTCGGGTCCCCTTTCTTGAGCAAGGGCCGGGTGGGACGGCGCGTCGCGCGCCGCACCAGCGTATCGACGTTGGCGCGCAGCCAGATCGAAATCGCCCGTTCGGCGACCAGCGCGCGGGTCTCGGCGTTGGTGAGGGCGCCGCCGCCGGTCGCCAGCACGATCGGCGCGCCGGCAAGGAGCCGCGCGATCACCTTCGCCTCGCCCTGGCGGAAACTTTCTTCTCCGTGCTTCTCGAACAGTTCGGCGACGCTCATGCCGGCCGCCGCCTCGATCTCGCCGTCGGCGTCATGAAAGGGGAGGGGGAGCGCCTCGGCGAGGCGGCGGCCGATCGTCGTTTTTCCCGCCCCCATCATGCCGACGAGGACGATCGGCCGGTCAATCGAAAAGTCGGGAAGGTCCTTGCGGCGCGAGGCTGGCATAACACGATAGTGCATTAGTGAAGCCCGCGCGCCCGCGCCAGTGGCGCCGTCCCAAGGCTCGATCGTCCTTCAACGGGCGGTCAAGCTGGTCTAGAACACAAATGTCCGATTCTTGACCGGAGTGGAGCATCCCTTGCGTTTTGCTATCGCCATCGTCGCCGCCGCCCTGTTGGCTCTTGTGGGTCTGTTCGTGTTCGGCCTCACTCTGGAGCCGGAAACCGCGACCATTGAACAGAACGCGGTCGGTCTCCCCGATGCGTAGGTCGCTCCTTCTCTTGACCGCTGCGCTCGCCGCCGGCGCCGCCAACGCGCAGACCGCGCCGCTCGCGCCCGTCGAACAGACGGCCTTTGCCCGTGACGCGTTCGGGACGGGGCTTCTCAGCCGCGACGCCGGCGCGCTTCAGACCGGCCTGTGGCGGGGCGCCGATGCGCGGGTGCTAAGCGGGTTACTGGGGGATTTTCCGGCGCGGCCCGCCTCGCCGTCGATCGGCGTCGCGGCGCGGCGCCTCCTCCTGTCCGGCGGGGATTCGCCCGCAGGATCGGACGCCGCCCTTGGCGGCGCGAAGCTCAAGGCGCTGGTGCGGCTCGGCTTCGTCGAGGAAGCGCGCGAAATCGAAAGCCTCGCCGTCGGCGGCAAGTCCGATCCCTCCCTCCTCGAAGCGATGGCGGGCGCCGATCTGCTCGCCGGCGACAATGCAGCGGCGTGTCAGAAGGCCCAGCGCATCACAGCGCCGCGCGACAGCGTCAACGGCGCCAGGCTGCGCGCTCTTTGCTATATCGTCGCGGGCGAACTCGACGCCGCCGATCTGGCGCTGAAGTTGTTGCAGGAACGCGGCGCGCTTTCGCCCGCCGATGAGGCGATCCTGACGCCGATGGCGGCCGGCGGAAAACCGAAGGCCGGCGCTGAGGCGGCCGACGCCATTCAATACGGCGCGCTCCGGCAGGCGGGCCTCGTCCCGGCCGTCTCGCCTGACGCCGAAGCAGGGCTCCTCAAGGCGCTCGCCGCGGATTCAGCGATGGCGGCGCCCGCCCGCCTTGCGGCCGCGCGCCGCGCGAGCGCCATGGGGGTGATGAGCGGGGCGTCGTTGAAGGACCTCTTCGACGGCGCCGCGCTCGACCTCGCAGCGGTCGCCGGCGCCGCCGAGGCGTTTCGTCAGCGTCCGGACGATCCCGTCGCGCTTGCCGCGGCCTATCAGAACCTGCGTTCGAAATCGGCGCCGGAATTTGCGCGCGACCGCGCGGCGCTCGTCGCCGGCGTTTTCGGCGCGATCCGCGATTTTGACACGCTCTTTCTCGCCGCAGCGCTGTTCTCGGACGACGTGAAGAGTTTCGAGGGCATGCTGGTCAGCCGCAGCGAGGCGGAGGCTTTTGCGCTCGCGCGCCTTGCGCTTGGCGATGTCTCCGGCGCCGAATCCTGGCTCGCGGCCGGCGATGTCGCCGGCGCCGGCGAGGCCTCCGACATTGCCGCTCTCGTCGCTGCGGCGAAAGCGGGCAAGGGCGTGCAAGAGTCTGCGGAGGCTAAGCTCTCGGGCCTTCCGGCGCTGGCGGTCGACGCCGTCATCGAAGCGGCGTCGGAGCGCATCGCCGGACAAGGCGCGCTCGCCGCGCTGGTCGCCTCAGGTCCCGCGGCGGCGGGCGATCCGATCGCCGAAGTCGTCGTCGCGCGCGGCCTTGCGACAGCTGGCCTCGACGATCTTGCGCGCCGGCGCGCGGTCGAGCGCCTGTTGCAGGAGCGCTATCGCCGCCCCCAGCCGCCTTCGCCGTCGGCTGCGACGGCGCTCCAACCCGCAAGCGCCGCCAAAGGGCCGGCGCCGCGCCTGAAGCCCAAGCCCTCGCCGTGAGCGCGCGCGCCGGCGAAAAGAAGGCGGAGAATGATCCGCTCATCGCGCTTTTCCTGGAGATGATGACGGTCGATCGCAACGCCGCGGCGATGACCCTCAAGAATTACGGCCGAGACCTCGCGCGGTTTTCGGCGTTCGTCGCCAAGCGCAAGGAAACGCTCCTGACCGCCGGCGCGGACGACATTTCGGCTTTCCTCGCCAAGCTCGAAGAAGACGGATTGTCGCCGGCGACAGCGGCGCTGAAAGTCTCGGCGCTTCGGCAGTTCTTCGCGTTTCTCTATGAGGAAGGGCATCGGACCGACAATCCGGCGCGCGCGATCGACCGGCCGCGCACGCGCCGGCCTTTGCCGAAAGTGCTGACGGAAGATGAAGCCGCACGCCTTGCCGACGCCGCAATGGGAACCGACGCGCGATCCGTCCGGCTGCGCGCGATGGTCGAACTTCTCTATTCGGCGGGTCTGAGGGTTTCGGAGCTTGTCGGATTGCCGCTCGCGGCGGCGACGCGCGGCGAGGCGATCCTCGTGCGCGGCAAAGGCGGGCGCGAACGCCTGGTCCCCGTCGGCGCGCCGGCGCGGCGGGCGCTCGACGCCTATCTCCGCCTGCGGAGCGAATTACTGGCGAAGGGCCGCGACGGCGAGCCGCTGTCCTCGCCCTTCCTCTTTCCCTCGCGCGGCAAGTCCGGCCATGTGACGGCGGCCCGTTTCGCGCAGATGCTGAAGGACCTTGCGGCCCGGGCGGGCGTGCCGCCTGAACGGGTGTCGCCGCATGTCTTGCGCCACGCCTTCGCTACTCATCTGTTGTCCGGCGGGGCGGACCTTCGCAGCGTGCAGGCGATGCTCGGCCACGCCGACATCACGACGACGCAGATCTACACCCATGTCGCGCAGGACCGGCTAAAGGACCTCGTCTTCACCGCGCACCCGCTTGCAAGGAAGCGCAAGTCGCCTGCGGCTTGAAGGACGTCTTGAAGGTATGGGCGGCGAAGCCTAGAAATCGCGCATGCTCAAATATCTCGATTTTGAAAAGCCGGTCGCCGACCTTGACGGTCGCATTGAAGAACTGCGCCGTCAGGGGGAGGACAAGGAAAGCATCGCGGACGAGATCCGCCGCCTTGAAGCGCGCTCCCACGAGGTGCTGAAGGAGACCTACCGCAACCTGACCCGCTGGCAGAAGACGCTGGTCGCCCGCCACGCAGAGCGCCCGCACTTCTCCGACTATATCCGTCTGCTGACGGAAGATTTCACGGCGATCGCCGGCGACCGCGCCTTCGGCGAGGATCAGGCGATCGTCGGCGGCCCGGCGCGGTTCCGCGGGCGCTCGGTCATGCTGATCGGGCATGAGAAGGGATCCGACACCGCGGGCCGCGTGAAGCACAATTTCGGCATGGCGAACCCGGAAGGCTATCGCAAGGCGATCCGGCTGATGGACATGGCTGAGCGCTTCGGCCTGCCGGTCATCACCCTCGTCGACACGCCCGGCGCCTATCCGGTGCGCGGCGCGGAGGAGCGCGGGCAGGCGGAAGCTATTGCAACGTGTACGGAGCGTTGCCTGTCGCTCGGAACCCCGCTCATCGCCGCCGTCGTCGGCGAGGGCGGATCGGGCGGCGCTGTCGCGCTAGCGGCCGCCAACAAGGTGCTGATGTTCGAGCATTCCGTCTATTCGGTTATTTCGCCGGAAGGCTGCGCGTCGATCCTCTGGAAGGATGCGCAGGGAAAGGGCGACAGCAAGGCGCCGGATGCGGCCGAAGCGATGAAGATTTCCGCGGCGGACCTGAAATCGCTGGCCGTCATCGACGCGATCGTTCCCGAACCCGTCGGCGGCGCGCACCGCGATCCGGCGGTCGCCGTCGAACGTCTCGGCGATGCGATCGAGGAAGCGCTCGACGAGCTTTCAGGCCTGTCGCCGCACGACATCCGCATCCATCGCCGCAACAAGTTCCTGGCGATCGGCCGGGCGGGAATCGCGTAAGTTACGCGGTTCCGTAGATTCGGTCGCCGGCGTCGCCGAGCCCCGGCAGGATATAGCCCTTTTCGTTCAGCTGGCGATCGATCGCAGCGGTATAGATCGGCACGTCAGGGTGCGCCGCTTCGAGCGCGGCGACGCCGTCCGGCGCGGCGAGCAGGCACATGAACCG
>CAZNXR010000046.1:0-10758 GCA_964576815.1 uncultured Caulobacterales bacterium
CATGTAGCAGGGATGGCCCCATTTGACGGTCTCGACGAGACCGGTCTCGCGACAGATCGCGCGCAGCGCGGTGAGCCCGCCCGACCACCGCCGCGCGGAACAGTCGGGCGTCGCGAAGCGCGCGCAGCGCCCGCACCCCTTCGCGAAATAATCCTTGATGTCGGTGATCATGGCGGCGCCGCTCGACGTTTCGAGGCTAATTTACCGCAATTCGACCGAATAAACGAGCTTGCCGCTCGCAAAGCGGCTCTGGCGAAGCTCGATCGCGCGCCCTGTGATGTCGTAAGCGGTGCGATTGATTTCGAGGATCGGCGCGCCCGCGTCGATCCCGAGCGCGTCGGCGTCTTCACGGCCTGCGCCGATCGCCGCGATCTGTTCGCTCGCCGAGACGATCGAAATGCCGAACTCGGACTGGTAGAGCGTATAGAGCGTGTTGGGCAGCGGCTGGCGCTTTTCGAGCCCGCGGAACTGTTCGGCGGACAGGACGATCATCTCGCGCACGGCGACCGCGCCGTCGATGAAGCGGTCGCGCCTGATCTGGAAAACGCGCGCATCAAGGCCGAGGCCGAGACGCTGGCGTTCGCCGGGTTTGGCGAGGCGCTCCGAGATCGTCGCCTTGCGGCAGCTCGGCATCGCGCGCTCGCCGCTCGGGTAGCCGATCTTGAAGAACCGGAAATGCGCGCTTTCCTGCGTGTGCTCGACGACATAGGTGCCCTTGCCCTGGCGGCGCTCGACGAGATTGTCGGCGGCGAGGGAATCGAGCGCCTTCCTGACGGTGCCGTGGCTGACGCCAAGCTCGCTCGCCAGCGTCTGCTCGCTCGGCAAGGCTTCAGCGGGGCGCCACACGCCGGAGACGATCCGGGCGAGCAGAAGTTCGCGAACCTGCTGATAGAGCGGCCTGAATCCGGGTCTGTCGGGAAGGCGGGCGGCGAGCGTCATGCGCCGCAGTCTAGGGCGCGCCTTGCAGGATTGTCTATCATTTGCTGTAATGTATCATATATAAGAGTTAGAGCGGCGAAGGTAAGCGCGGCGCAAAGGCCGCCGGCCGCTCACGCGAAAGGAACAAGGGCGCGATGACCATTCCCCATCTTCTCGTCCACAGCCGAAAAGACAATGTCGGCGTCGTCGTCGTCGAGGGCCTAGAGGCCGGAACCGACATGCTGTGCGTCGTCACCGAGGATGATTCCGATTTCCGTCTGAAGTCCGCGCAAGGAGCGCCGATCGGCCACAAGATCGCGCTCAGGGACATGAAGACGGGCGACACGATCTTCAAATATGGCGAGGACATCGGCCGCGCCGTCGCCGACATCGCCAAGGGCGAACACGTCCACGTTCACAACATCAAGACCAAGCGCTGGTGAGAAGCATGAAACGCGAGACATTCTGGGGATACCGGCGTGAAAACGGGCGCGTGGGCGTCAGGAACCACGTCATCATCCTGCCGGTCGATGATATTTCGAACGCCGCCGCCGAAGCGGTCGCCTCGAACATCAAAGGAACGCTCGCGCTGCCGCACGCCTATGGACGATTGCAGTTCGGCGAAGACCTTGACCTCCATTTCCGCACTATCATCGGCACCGGCGCGAACCCCAATGTCGCGGCCTGCGTCGTCATCGGCATCGAGCCCGGCTGGACGAAGAAAGTCGTCGAAGCCATCGCCGCGACGGGCAAGCCGGTCGCCGGATTTTCAATCGAGCAGACCGGCGACATCATGACGGTCGCCAAGGCCGCGCGGCAGGCGAAAGATTTCCTGCATCGGGTCTCGGAGCAGCACCGCGTCGAATGCCCCATTTCCGATCTTTGGATTTCTACGAAATGCGGCGAGAGCGACACGACATCGGGCTGCGGCGCCAACCCCACCGTCGGCGCCATGTATGACAAGCTGATCCCGAAGGGCATTTACGGCGTCTTCGGCGAAACCTCGGAACTGACGGGCGCCGAGCACCTCTGCAAGATGCGCGCGGCGACGAAGGAGGCCGGCGAGAAATTCATCCGCACCTTCGAGGCCTATCAGCGCGACGTGATCGAGGCGCACAAGACCTCCGACCTTTCCGAAAGCCAGCCGACGAAAGGCAATATCGAGGGCGGGCTGTCTACCATCGAAGAAAAGGCGATGGGCAATCTCGAAAAGATCGGCCGCGAGGTGCAGTACATCGACGTCCTTGGGCCCGCGGAAGCGCCGGCGAAAGGACCCGGCATGTATTTCATGGATTCATCCTCCGCGGCGGCCGAATGCGTGACGCTGATGGCGGCGGCGGGTTTCGCCGTTCACGCCTTCCCGACCGGGCAGGGCAATGTCATCGGCCATCCGATCGTGCCGGTCATCAAGCTCACCGCCAATCCGCGCACCGTGCGCACGATGTCGGAGCATATCGATCTCGACGTGTCGGGCCTGTTGCGCCGTGAACTGACGATGAACGGGGCGGGCGACGCGCTTGTCGATATGGTCGTGCGCACCGCGAACGGGCGCGTCACGGCGGCCGAAGCGCTCGGCCATCGCGAATTCGTCATGACGAAACTTTACCGCAGCGCCTGACAAGGCGCGCCGCGCCGCCGGCGCCGGCCGGAGAGGGGACCCCGCAAACCATGAGCGGCGCCGTTTCCATCAGTCTTGCCGAGGCCGAACGCCTGGCGGCGACAGCCTTGATGCGCGAAGGGCTCGCGGAGGTCGCGGCGCGATCGACGGCGCGCGCGCTGATCGCCGCCGAACGCGACGGCCAGAAGGGCCACGGGCTCTCGCGCGTGTCGAGCTATGTCGAGCAGATCCGCTGCGGCAAGGTGAAGAAGGATGCGCGCCCGGCGGCGCGGCGGCTGTCGCCCGCGGCGACGCTGATCGATGCAGGGCACGGCTTCGCTTACCCGGCGATCGACCTTGCGATCGAAGAGCTTGGCGAGCTTGCGCGCAAATCCGTCATCGCGCTCGCGGCGGTCCGGCGGTCGCATCATTTCGGTCAGGCGGGCGCGCATGTGGAGCGGCTGGCGGAGAAGGGGTTCGTCGCCTTCCTGTTCGGCAATTCGCCGAAGGCGATGGCGTTCTGGGGCGGCAAGGCGCCGATGATCGGCACCAACCCTATCGCCTTCGCAGCGCCGCTTGGCCAGGGGCCGCCGCTCGTTATCGACCTCGCGCTCTCCGTCGCGGCGCGCGGCAAAGTGATGGCGGCGAAGAAAAGCGGCGACAAGATTCCGGCCGATTGGGCGTTCGGCGCCGACGGCAAGCCGACGACCGATCCCGCCGCTGCGCTCAACGGGTCGATGGCGCCGCTTGGCGGCGCGAAGGGCGCGGCGCTCGCCTTGATGATCGAGGTTGTCGCCGCGGCGCTCACCTCGTCGAATTTCGGCTTCGAAGCGAGTTCGTTCCTCGACGGCGAAGGGCCCCCGCCCGATGTCGGGCATGTCTTCATCGCGATCGATCCGGGGCCGGCATCGGGCGGCGCCTACGTTGCGCGTATGGCGACGCTCGCTGCAGCGATGGCGTTAGAGCCGGGCGTGCGGATGCCGGGCGCATCGCGCCTCAAAAACCGCGCCGCCGCCGAAAAGTCGGGGCTCTCCGTCGCGCCGGCTTTGATGGCGGAGCTTCGTGCGCTCGCCGGCGAGGCGGTGTGAGCGCCGTTTCCGCGTCGCCCTCCGCGGTCTTCGCCGTCCGGCGCCTCGCGCCCGGCGTGTTGATGGCGTTCACCATCGCAGCGGCCTCGACTTTCCTTTCCGAGCATTACGGCGCGCCGACCATGCTCTTCGCGCTGCTCATCGGCATGGCGTTTCATTTTCTGAGCGTTGAGGGGCCTTGCATCGACGGCATCCAGTTTACGGCGTCGCAGCTTCTCAAGATCGGCGTCGCGCTGCTCGGCCTGCGCATCACCTTCGGCGATCTTGCAAGCCTTGGCCCGGCGCCCGTGCTGCTGACGCCGCTGCTGATCCTCGTCACCATCGGCGCCGGCGTCGTCTTCAGCCGGCTTCTTGGCCGGCGCACGCGCTTCGGCGTCTTGACCGGCGGCGCTGTCGCCATTTGCGGCGCCTCGGCGGCTCTCGCCATCGCCTCCGTTTTGCCGAAGCGCGAGGACGGGGAACGCGACACGCTCTTTACGGTCATCGCCGTCACCTCGCTGTCGACGCTCGCGATGATCGCCTATCCGGTCCTCTTCCACGCTTTCGGCTTCACCGACCGCGAGATCGGCTGGCTGATCGGCGCGACGATCCACGATGTCGCGCAGGTTGTGGGCGCCGGTTACGCGGTCTCGGAGGAAGCGGGCGCCGTCGCGACCTATGTGAAGCTGCTCCGCGTCGCCTTTCTCCCCGTCGTCGTCATCGCCGTCGCACTCGCCTCGCAACGCTCGGCGGCGGAAGGGAAGGCGCCGTTCCCCTGGTTCGCGGTCGGCTTCGCCGCGCTGCTCCTCGTCAACAGTTTGGGCGCCGTTCCCCCGCTCGCAAGCGCGGCGTTCAGCGCCGTTTCGCAATGGCTGCTGGTGGCGGCGATCGCTGCGCTCGGCATGAAGACCTCGCTCAAAGCCATGGCCGATCTCGGCCCCCGCCATATCGGCGTCGTCATCGGATCGACGCTGACGCTGCTCGCCGCGGCGCTCGTCGCCGTCTATTTCATCTGAAGGAGGTGCTTTGCGCCATGGCCGACATCGTCATTTCGGAGTTCCTCGATGAAGCGGCGATTGAGAGCGCCCTTAAAGGGCGGGACGTTCTCTACGATCCGAAACTCGTCGATGATGCGCCGCGTCTCCACGCGGCGCTGAAGAACGCGCGCGCCCTCGTCGTGCGCAACCGGACGCAGGTGCGCGGCGCGCTGCTTGAAGCAGCGCCGAACCTTCGCGTCGTCGGCCGGCTCGGCGTCGGGCTCGATAATATCGACATGGAGGCCTGCAAGGCGCGCGGGATTGACGTTTATCCTGCAACCGGCGCCAACGACGTCGCCGTCGCCGAATATGTGATAGCGGCGGCGATGATCCTTGTACGGCGCGCCTATTTTTCCTCCGCCGATGTAGCCGCCGGCAAATGGCCGCGGGGCGCGCTGATCGGCGGCGAAGTCTACGGCAAAACGCTTGGGCTTGTCGGCTATGGCGCCATCGCCAGGCTGACGGCGGCGCGCGCCCGCGCCCTCGGCATGGAGATCGCCGCTTATGATCCCTATCTCCCCGCCGATGATCCGCACTGGAGCGGCATCCGCAATCTGCCGCTGCATTCGCTGCTCGCCGAGGCCGACATCGTCAGCCTGCATACGCCGCTGACCAAGGAAACCCGCCGCATGTTCGGCGCAGCGGCGCTCGCGGCGATGAAGAAATCGGCGATCCTCATCAATGCGGCGCGCGGCGGCGTTATCGACGAGGGCGCGCTCGCCGCGGCGTTACGGGACGGCGCCATCGCCGGCGCCGCGCTCGACGTGTTCGAGGAAGAACCGCTGGAGCCCGCCTCCGGCGAAAAATTCGCCGGGCTCAAAAACGTCATCCTGACGCCGCACATCGCCGGCGTCACGGAGGAGTCAAACGTCCGCGTCAGCCGCGTGACGCTCGAAAACGTCGCCGCGGCGCTCGACCGGCGGCGGTGACGGCGGGGACGATGCAAGACGCGGTCGATATTCTCGTCATCGGCGGCGGCGGCAACGGCGCCGGCATCGCGCGCGACGCGGCGGGGCGCGGCTATTCGGTGATGCTGTGCGAAAAGGGCGACCTCGCCGCCGCGACCTCGTCGGCGAGCACGAAGCTCGTTCATGGGGGCCTGCGCTATCTCGAATATTACGAGTTCCGTCTTGTGCGCGAGGCGCTGAAAGAGCGCGAAACGCTCCTGCGCGCGGCGCCGCATATCATCTGGCCGCTGCGCTTCGTGCTGCCGCATCACAAGGGCCTCAGGCCGCGGTGGATGCTGCGCGCGGGCCTCTTTCTCTACGACCATCTCGGCGGGCGCGAATTGCTGCCGCCGGCGGAAGGCTTCTCCCTCAGGATCGATCCGCGCGGCGCGCCGCTGAAGCCGATGTTCGAGACGGCGTTCGAATATTCCGACTGCTGGGTCGAGGATTCGCGGCTCGTCGTGCTGAACGCTATGGACGCACGCGAGCGCGGCGCGACGATCCTGACACGCACGCATGTGCGCTCGGTCCGACGCGACGACGGCGCCTTCGAAGCGGAAATCGCCGGCGCGGACGGCGCGGTCCGCCGCGTCAGGGCGCGCGCGCTCGTCAACGCCGCCGGGCCCTGGGTCGATCATGTCCTGCGCCAGGTCGTGCGCCAGAACGCGGCGCCGCGCTTTGCGCTGCGTCTCGTCAAGGGCAGTCACATCATCATCGACCGCCTGTTCGAGGGCGATCACGCCTATATCTTCCAGAACGCCGACGGTCGCATCATTTTCGCCATTCCCTATGAGGGGCGTTTCACGCTCATCGGCACGACCGATCTGCCCTATGACGGCGATCCCGCCGCGGTCGCCGCCGACAATGCCGAGGTCGATTATCTCTGCGCTGCGGCGAGCGAATATTTCGCGGCGCCGGTGACGCCGGCGATGGTGCGCAGGACCTATTCAGGCGTGCGCCCGCTCCATGACGACGCTTCGTCGAAAGACGCCTCGGCGGTGACGCGCGACTATGTGTTCGACATGGACGGCTTGCCGCCCATTCTTTCCGTCTACGGCGGAAAGATCACCACCTATCGAAAGCTCGCCGAGCACGCGCTCGAAAAACTCGGGCAAGCGATCGGCGCGCGCGGGGCCGCGTGGACCGCGCAGGCGCCGCTGCCGGGCGGCGACATCGAAAACGCCGACTTCGATGCGTTTTTGGCTGGGCTCGCCCGCGAATATCCTTGGCTAGACGCAGCGGCGCGCCGTCGCCTCGCCCGCGCCTACGGCACGCGCGTGCGAAAGCTCATCGGCGATGCGCGCACAGCGGCGGACATGGGCGAAGACTACGGCGCCGGCCTCACCGGCCGTGAAGTCGACTATCTGAAGCGCGAAGAGTTCGCGGCTGCGGCGGATGACATTCTCTGGCGGCGCTCGAAGCTGGAACTTCATCTGACGGATGCCGAGAAAGCGCGGCTGCGCGCAGTGCTCGGCTGACGCCGTGACGCCGCAGCAGCCGGCCCATAATCGAGAGCGCGGTCGCCGGCCCAACCTCATGTTTTCATGGCTGCTTTCGGACGCGACCGGATGTAAGCGGACGGCCCTATGGTGCCCAGAAGAGGACCCCAACAATTTAGTAATTTCAAAGGGATAAGAGAAGGTGGGACACATTTCATCGATCGATTTTATTGAGCTTTTTTGAATTTGTGTCCCACCGCCTGCGAGAGCTTATTGAGCGGACTTTCGAGTCATCTTTGCGGCGTCAGCCCAGCCATATGAATCTCACATGTCGTCGTCCGCGAACAGACCTAGACGAGCGGCCGCAAGGTCAATCGCCTCGCGCGCAAACTCGGCTTCCATGGTCTGAAGGAGCAGGCCCAATTCATCGAACAGCCGGTCGGTCGGCTGCCCTCGCGCTGCTCCGATTTCTTTTTTCAGATGAACTGCAAAGTCGTTCAGACGGCGGTAGCGCGCGTACTCATCGGCCATATTGATCAGGAAGTCGCGGCGTTTGCGCTGGCGGTCGCGGCGCACCTCCGCTTGGCGCCGAAATTCTCGCTCTTCTTCCTCAAGGCGCTTCTTCTCGGCGACTTCCGCCAGGCGACGCCGGATCGCGACAGCAGCGGCGACGAGGGCCGTCATCGGTTCGTCGAGATAGTCTTCGAGGCGTCGGCCCTTGCGGTCCCGCCAGGAGCCGACCAGCGCCTCACGCCGCCATGACGGAATGGTTGCGTCCTTGAAGGTCATGTAGAGACGGCCGGACGGAGAATAATCCCAAGCGCGGTATGCCTTTGGCCGCCGCGAATAAGCGCGTCCCCAAAGCGCTTGCTGCGCCTCTAATTTCGTCTGCGCGCTGACCTCGCTGGCGGTCGGTTCGTGTTCCTTCTTGTCCTTGATTTCGTGGATGCTCCATTCGAAAGGGACCTCATGGATGACAACGCGGATTCCGCCCGCGTGGTCCTCAAACCCATGACCCCGCAAGTCGGCGGCGCGCGCGAAGGCGTCGATGATCCGCAGAGCGCGATCGACCGAGCCGCCGCTCACGGCAAGGCACACCCCGTCATTTGCGTGAGCCTTCTTGAAGCCTTCCTGGTCCCTCTTTGCGGTGCGCAGCGCTCGAGCGGTGGCGGCGGCGATGGGGTGAAATCGCGGCGGGCGATCACCGGCGACGGTGATCGACGGATGCCGCTGGCTGGCGGCTATTGCAGCGGCCTGGTTCGCCTCGATTTCCGGCGTAATGTGCGCCCGGCATCGGCCGACGATACGGATGGATACTGATCGGTCGCCGTCTTCGGCGACAAGGGCAGGGCGTCGAACTTTCTTGCCGTGGGCCAGCTTCGCCCAATAGCCCAAAGGCGGAGTCGGGATATTGTGCCTTTTGCAGATCTTGCGCAGCCCGACGTTCGACAGTCCGAACGATTTCGCGAGCCGAGATATCGGGGTTTCCCAGACGAGAGCGTAGAGCTCTTCACGCGTGAATGCGCGGCAATGATCAGGAAGCATCGCGGCGAGGTTCCAAGCGGGCGGGGCCAGCGCAACCCGAGAACGCCCGCGACCATGCGTTGCGGCCAATTCGAATGACCACCGCGGTAGATTTTTCGAGCCCCCAGGTTTCAGCCATCACGATCGTCACCGCGCCATTCGCTATTTAGTCAAGCGACGACAGCTCGGTTCAAGCCAAGCCCAAATCGCCTCGACGACGACTCCAAGCTCTATGTTCTCGAGACTGATCGATTGCGCATAGGCGCGCCATTGAGCGCTCTTTTGCTCGGCGAACGCGACAGTCAGCCCGTCGGGTCGCTGACGCGGAACAGAAGTATTTCGACGCTCGAAAGTCGCCTTGATCGCGGCGTCAAGATCAGCGCTGTTTATCTTGGCGCCTTGCGGGATTGCCCACAGATCGTAGAAGTCTTTCATTCGACCGTTGATGAGACCGAGCGCCACCACAGCCTGGAATTTTTCTGCAATGACCGTGGCGGGCGAATAAGCGCGAATTTTTGCAGTCGGCAGATCAAGCAGGGAGGCGTACTCGATCATGTAGCTGGGGTCAGTGATCGCATCGCCGAAGCCCACATCGATCGTGATCGGAATTTCGGTCGTGCCGAGGAAGGCGATCGTCTTGAGCCGGATGCCTCCATATTTCTGATCTTCACGAATAGGCGCCGCCGCAAGTCCGTCGACATCGAATGCAAGGCCGTCATGAGCGTCGAAGGCGAGAATTTCCTTGAATGTCGTGATGAGACGATCGCTTTCGGACGCGCCGAACCCAAGAAAATCGACATCACGCGTGAATCGGCCATGGTCGACTGTCCATAGCGTCACCAGCATGCCGCCCTTCAGGATGAATTTGTCCGCATGCGTCGAAATCGAAAGGCGATAAATGACTCGTTCGAGGCCGTAAGACACCAGCACGACATTGAACAGGCGCTGTTCCTGCCGCGCCAGATTGAGAAGTCGTTGGCGCACCGACGCGGCGATATTCGTCGGCGGCTTAGCCATCGGATGTCAGCGCCTCGAGATAGGGGCGGATCTTCGTCCAGGCGCCGTTTTCGCGTGCGGCCTTGGCGAGGGAGGCCGGCGTCGCTTTTCTTTCCTTGAGCGCGGTGCGGAGACATTCAATCGCGACAGCCTTGTCCACGAGTCTTGAATTCCTGAAGGCGTCCGCAATCGACTTTTCGACGGAATAGATCGGCACCTTCACGCCGGCGATCGCATGCCGCTCGATTCCCTGATGAAGATAGGGCTGCCGAAATCGAACGAAGCGGACGGGCGGATAATCGACCCGCGCAGTCCGGTCCTTGGGGCCGATCGCCACCCACACCGTCCGAGGCAGCTGATCTGTGAGGCCGTGATAGGCGAGCGCGGAGACAAGGCAGATCGTTCCCTTCGGGATGCGTTTGGCCGTCTCGGCGAGGGACTGATCGACGTCCGCCTCGGCGCCGGGGAGCTGATAGAGGCCGCGGCTGATCCGCGCGACGTCCCCGGCGGCGACGGCGCGCGCAAGCGTGGCGCCTGTAATGCCCCGTTTTCTGAGCTCGCCGGCCCGGGCGATGCCGGCCTTGCTGAGGATCGATAGAAGCCGCTCGGTTTGGGTCGCTGCTGGCATTGGTACAAAATGTCGGATCAAAGGAGGTTTTGTCCGACGTTTTGTATCAAGGCGCAAGTCGGACCGCAACCGAAGGCAAAGCGCGATTCGGGATAACCGGCGTCATGCTGTAGCCGACCGCCAAAGGATAGCGCCTCGGGTCGCCGGCGGCCGCGATCAAGCTGCATCAGTAAGAGCGTGGCGAAGTTTTTCGTGACGGGTTTTACGGGTCGAGAGAGAGTCTTTCGGCCGCCCGTCGCGGAGAATTCCCATGTCCCTTCAGGTTCTGGATGCCCGTCCCGATGTGGCGGGCGGCTACAAGGTCGATGTCTCGCGCGGTTCGCGGGTCTGGCGCGTCTCGTCCGAATGGTTCTCGCGGCCCGATGATGAGCGGTTTCTGTCGCTCACTGATCTTCATGCGTCGGTGAAGGGCCGCGCGGCGAAGAGCCGGACGCGCACCGTGGAGAGCGCGGCAATCCGCGTCGAAGCCTCGCGCGACGATGCCGAGCGGCTCGAACTCCTGCTGCCGGAGAGCGACGCGCCCGTTACGCCGACGCACTGGTCCTTCGGCCAGCTGAGTTCGCTCATCGGCGCGCCGGCGTCCTACCTGCGCCAGCTGCCGGCGC
>CAZNXR010000047.1:0-10713 GCA_964576815.1 uncultured Caulobacterales bacterium
AATGCGCGTCATCCGCCATCTAGCCGCGAGGGGAAGCGTCGCGCCATGACAAGGCTACGTTCAGCATACGGCGCCGCAGCCTCGCCCTTGACGCTCGCCGCGCTTGCGGTCGCCGTCGCGGCGTCGGCCCCGCTCATCGCCGTTCTTGCGAGCCTTGCTGAACCTTTCGGCGAGACGATCGCGCATGTCGCCGCGACGACGGGGCCCGGTTACGCCGCCGGGACGATCGGTTTGATGGCGGCGACGGGGCTGTTCGCGAGCCTCATCGGCGTCGTCGCCGCGCTTTGCGTTTGCCTCGCCGATTTTCCGGGCCGGCGCGTCCTGTCTCTCGCCCTCGCCGCCCCGCTCGCCGTACCCGCCTACATCGCCGCCTACGCCTATGGCGATTTTTTCGGGCCGTTCGGGTTCGTCGCCCGCGCCGGCGGGCCGCTTCTCGACATCAAGAGCTTCTGGGGCGCCGTCCTTGTGCTGACGATGACGCTTTATCCTTATGTCTACCTCGCGGCCCGCGCTGCGTTCGACGCGCGTTCGGGCGCTTATCTTGAAGCCGCACGGCTTGCCGGACATTCGCCCCTGCGTGCAGGCGTGCGCCTCATCGCGCCGTCCGCGGCGCCGGCGATCATCGGCGCGGCGCTGCTCGTCATGATGGAGACGGCGGCCGATTTCGGCGTCGCGGACTATTTCGGCGTGCCGACACTCAGCGTCGGCGTCTACCGTACGTGGAACGCGTTCGGGGACCTGACCGCGGCGGCGCAGCTCGCCTCGCTCCTCGTGCTCGTCGCGATCGTTCTCGTCACGCTCGATACGGCTACGCGCAGCGGGGGCGCCTTTGAAGGCGCGCGCGCGCAGCGAACCCGCCGTCGCCTGGCGCTGCGCGGCGGCGCGGTGATCGGCGCCATGCTGGTTTGCGCGTTTCCTGTTTTGCTCGGTGCGGTCATTCCGGTCGCCGTCATCGCAGCCTCCTTCGACGGCGGCGCCTCGATGCGGGGGCTCGGCGAAGCGCTGCAAAATTCCGCCCTCGCCGCCGCCGCCGGCGCGGCGATCATCATCGTAGCCGCAGGGCTGCTTGCCTATGCCGCACGCGCCGCGAAGGGCCCGCTCGTCGGCGCGGCGTTGCGCGTTGCGACGCTCGGCTACGCGGTACCGGGCGCTGTCATCGCGATCGGCGTCTTCGGCGCAGGCGCGGCGTTGTTCGGCGGCGGCGCAGTCGCCGCGGCGACAGGACTTGGCGCGCTCCTCTACGCCTATGCGGCGCGGTTCATGACTGCGGGCCTCAATGTCATTTCGGGCGGGCTCGCCGGCGTTTCACCCGCGCAAGACAGCGCCGCACGCGTGCTCGGCGCCGGGGCGGCGCGTCTCGCTTTGCGCATTCACGCGCCGCTATTGTCGCCCTCGCTCGCCGCCGCCGCGATCATTCTCTTCGTGGATATCGCCAAGGAACTGCCGGCGACGCTGATCTTGCGCGCGTTCAATTTCGAAACGCTGGCGACGCGCGTCTACCGGCTTGCGGGCGATGAGCGCCTCGCCGAGGCCGCGCCCGCCGCGCTGGTGCTGATCGGGCTCGGCGTGCTGCCGGTGATCCTGCTCAGCGCGATCGGGCGAAACAGGACCTAGGGCTTCGCGCCCTGATTCGGAATCAGGGCGCTCGCTCTAGTTTTTTGATTGTCGCGGCGTTTTCGCGCAAAACCGCGTACACTTTTGCGCACGCCGCTCTAGCAAATCGCCGCCTCAACGCAGTCGCAGATATAGTGAACCTGATCGGGGGTCAGGTAGGGATGCATCGGCAGGGAGAGAATGTCGCCAGCGACCTCTTCCGTCGCCGGCAGGGGCCGCGACGGGGCATAGCGCTCGAACGCCGGCATCTGGTGGAGCGGCGTTGAATAATAGATCGCCGTCGGGACGCCGCGCGCTTTCAGCTCTTTTACGACGTCGTCGCGGCGGGGAAGGCGCAGCGAATAGTAGCCGTAGCCCGACTGCGCGCCTGCAAGATGGCGCTGAGGACGGGCGACGGCTCCGAGGCGGCGATCATACATCGCCGCGATGCGGCCGCGCGCTTCGCGCTCCTCGTCGAAAATCGCGAGCTTTTCGAGCAGCACCGCCGCCTGGAAGCTGTCCATGCGGCCGTTAAATCCGACGCATACGGAGTTCTTGCGCGCGCTGTCGGTGCCGTGCCAGCGGATCGACATCCATTTCTCGACGACGCCGAGGTCCTGGCTAAGGATCGCGCCGGCGTCGCCATAGGCGCCGAGCGCCTTGCCGGGGAAGAAACTCGTCGCGGTCGCGGGCGCAAGATCGCCCACCCAGCGGCCGTCGAGCCTGCCGCCGAACCCTTGCGCGCCGTCGGCGAGCATGAAGAGCCCTTCGCGCCGCGCAATGGCGCCGATGGCGCGATAGTCGGCGGGCGAGCCGAACAGATCAACAGGGATGACCGAGGCGGACCGGAGCTTCCCTTCGCGCTTCACGTCGGCGATCCGCGCTTCGAGATCGCCCGCATCCATATTGAAGGTGTAAGGGTCGATATCGACGAAGACCGGCGTCGCGCCGGTAAGCAGCACGGCGTTCGCCGTGGCGTTGTAGGAAAAAGCCGGAATGAAAACGGCGTCGCCGGTGTCGATGCCGGCGGCGATCAGCGGGATGATGAGCGCCGCCGTGCCGCTGGCGCAGGCGACCGCCGCCGCCGCGCCCGTGCGTTCGGCGAGCAGGGCTTCAAGCTCCTCGATTTCGGGGCCGGCGATATAACGGCCATGATCGAGCACGGCTTTCAGGCGCGCCTCAATGCGCGTGCGGATGCGGCGCTGCTGCGCCTTCAGGTCGATGAAGGCGATCTCGCCGACCGCCGTCGTCCCCGCGAGCGATAGATTGGCGACGCCGTTCATGCGCGCTTCCTTGCAACACCAAGCGCTTCGCGCGCATCCTCGACCAGCAGCGCCCATTCGAGCGCGCCGCGGCCCGCCTTGCCGTCAACGATCGCGCGTTTGCCGTCAAGGACCGCCGCGACGAACGCCTCGACGCTTGCGCTCAAGGGATCGGAGAGCGCCGCCGGCCCCGCCGAGAAATCATTGGCGGCAAAGGTCGCAGCGGTGTTATGGGAAACGGTGCGATTGAGAAAGTCGATCTCGATCTCCCCGTCGGCGTAAACCGCCTTCATCCGGCGTACGCGTTCCTCAGCGCGGCGGCTGGCGAGGAAAGAGGCCGTGCGCCCGCCCTCGAATGTCAGCGTCGCCGTCGTCTCGTCATAGGAGCCGCAGGCATCGACCTTGACGGGTTTCGTGAACCCAAAAAGACGCGCAAGATCGAGATCGTGAATCATCAGGTCGAGCGCGACGGCGACTTCCTCGCCGCGCCCGGTCGGCGGTCCAGCACGTCCGAATTCCAGCGCAAGCGGCGCCTGATCGCCGCGCGGCAGGCCCATGGCGGCGAGGACGAAACGCTCCTGATGCCCGACCTGCAAGACGAGCCCATTCTCCTCCGCGGCGGCGACCAGCGCGTCGGCGTCGGTTAGCCGCAGCGCCAAGGGCTTCTCGACATAGACATGCTTGCCGGCGGCGAGCGCGCCCGACGCCATGCGGAAATGCGCCGGCGCGGGCGCGGCGATCGTCACCGCATCGACCGCCGCCAGAAGGTCATTGAAGTTCGAAAAGACGCGCGCGCCGGTCTCCTGTGCGAGCGCTTCGGCGCGCCTTGTGTCGAGGTCGTAGACGCCGATGAGATCGATCCGCGGCGCGTCGCGATGCTTTCGGGCGTGAAAGCCCCCGAAAACGCCCGCGCCGGCGACCCCCGTTCTCAGCCTCGACGCCACGCCGCGCACTCTCCTTGCGTTATCCGGGCTGGACCATAGCGACGCCCTCGGGGCGGGAATATGGCTGCAGGGCGTCACGGCCCTCAAACAATGTTGCGGCCTGTTTCTAAAGGATTATCGGCCGTTTTCGCGGCTTTTCTTGAGATTGTCGGCGAGAACGAAGGCCAGTTCCAGCGCCTGCGTCGCGTTGAGCCGCGGATCGCAATGCGTCTGATAGCGCGAGGACAGATCGGTCTCACCGATCTCCTGCAGACCGCCGAGACATTCGGTGACGTTCTGGCCGGTCATTTCGAGGTGGACGCCGCCCGGATAGGCGCCTTCCGCGCGGCAGATCGCGAAAAACCCGTCGAGTTCCTTCTTGAGGTCTTCGAGGCGGCGCGTCTTGAAGCCGGACCCGGCCATGATCGTGTTGCCGTGCATCGGGTCAGACGACCAGACGACCTTGCGCCCTTCCGCGACGACACGCCGGACGAGCGGGGAAAGCCCCGCCCCGACCGCGTCCGCGCCATAGCGCGCGATGAGCACGATGCGCCCGGAGACGTTCGCCGGATTGAGGATGTCGAGAAGGCGCAACAATTCGTCCGGCTGCAGCGAGGGCCCGCATTTGATGCCGATCGGATTTTCGACGCCGCGGCAGAATTCGACATGCGCGCCGTCGGTCTGGCGCGTGCGGTCGCCGATCCAGATCATGTGCGCGGACGTGTCGTACCACCGCCCCGAGGTGGAATCGATGCGCGTCATCGCCTGTTCAAATCCGAGAAGCAGCGCCTCGTGACTGGTGTAGAAATCCACCTCGCGAATCGAACGCACTTCCTTAGACGTGACGCCGCACGCCTCCATGAAGGTCAGCGCCTCGGAAATGCGGTTGGCGAGTTCCCTGTAACGGTCCGCCTGCGGATTGTCCGAGACGAATTCGAGATTCCACTTGTGGACGTTATGAAGGTCGGCGTAACCGCCGTTCGCGAAGGCGCGGATGAGATTGAGCGTCGCCGCCGACTGGCCGTAAGACTTTAGCAGACGCTGCGGGTCGGGCGTGCGCGCCTTCTCGGTGAAATCCATGCCGTTGATGTTGTCGCCGCGATAGCTCGGCAAGGTGACGCCGTCGATCGTCTCGGTCGGCGCCGAGCGCGGTTTGGCGAACTGGCCGGCGATGCGCCCGATTTTCAGGACAGGCATCGCCGCGCCGAAGGTCAGCGCGACCGACATCTGGAGAAGGACGCGGAAGGTGTCGCGGATGTTGTTCGGATGGAATTCCTTGAAGCTCTCGGCGCAGTCCCCGCCCTGGAGCAGGAAAGCCCTGCCTTCGGCGATGCGCGCAAGCTCGGCGCGCAGCGTTCGCACCTCGCCGGCGAAGACGAGCGGAGGATAGCTCGTCAATTCGGTCTCGACGTCCTTCAGCGCCGCCGCATCGGGGTAATCCGCCGGCATGTGCCGGGCGGGAAACCGCCGCCAGCTGTCCGGCGTCCACCCCTGACCGTCTCCGAAATCCGGCACCTGTCGCCTCTTTGAGCTTGCAGACGCCCCGTCCTACCGCCGGGCGTTAGCGGCTGCAACAAACCTGCTGTCACGGCTGCCAGTGTCCTCGATAACGAGTTAAGGAGGGCTGACTTCCTGAAAGGACCCTTTCGATGCGCCTTTTCCTCGCCTTCGGCCTCCTCCTCGCCGCCGCGCCGGCGCTCGCCCAGCGGGATTTTTCAAAAGTCGAGATCAAGACGACCGAGGTCGCGGCGGGGCTCTATATGCTCGAAGGCGCGGGCGGGAATATCGGCCTTTCGGTCGGCGCGGACGGCGCCTTCGTCATCGACGACCAGTTCGCCCCGCTCGCCCCCAGGATCATGGCGGGGATCAAGGCGATCGACGCGCGGCCGGTCGCATTCGTCCTCAACACGCACTGGCACGGCGACCACACCGGCGGCAACGAAGCCTTCGGCGCGGCGGGCGCGCATATCGTCGCGCATGACAATGTGCGGAAGCGCCTGAAAGAGGGCCTGAAGCGCGAGACAGGCGAAACGCCGCCCGCGCCGGAAGGCGCCCTGCCTGTCGTCACCTTCTCCGATCAGGTGTCCTTCTACTGGAACGGACGCGACATCCGCGTCATCCATTTGAGTGATGCGCATACGGACGGCGACGCCATCATCCATTTCCGCGACGCCAATGTAATCCATACCGGCGACATCTATTTCAACACCGGCGGCTATCCTTATGTCGACCTCGCGTCAGGCGGCACGTTCGACGGCCTCATCGCCGCACAGGAAGCGATCCTCGCGCTCTGCGACGACGAAACAGTAATCATTCCGGGGCATGGCGCCCTTTCATCGAAGGCGGTGCTTACGCCTTATGTCGCGATGCTGAATGATGTGCGCGTCCGCATCGCCGCGCTGATCGCCACAGGACTGTCCGAAGATCAGGTCGTCAAGGCCGATCCCCTGAAGGACCTCAACGAAACCTGGGGCAAGGGCTTCATCAACGGCGAAGCGCTGACGCGCACGGTTTACAAGTCTCTAAAACGCTGACGCGACAAAGCATCGCGGCAGACTGTGGCGGCGTCGAAGCTTGGACGCCGTTTCGCACCTGCGAAAATTGTCATCGCGACATCACTTCAGCGTCACACATCCGCAAAGCACGCCGCTTATCCCGCAGCTCGTCGATGGATGCGTGAGCTTTCTCTCTGAGACGCGGCGAACGCCGCGCCGCAGAGCACGGCTGCGCCTTTCATCGACGGCGCGATCAAGAAACCGCGTCTGGAAAACCAGCCAAGTGGAGCACCTCATGGAGACGAAAACCTTCCTCGCGGCCGCGGCCCTCGCCGCGTGTTCAGCAATGACCCCGGCGGCGGCCGGCGATTTCGAATTTCGCTACAAGGCGCATGAACTCGAAACACCCGGCGGGCGCGCAGACATGATGGCGCGTCTCGATCGTTCGATCGGCCGCTATTGCGACAACGGCGGCGTTCGCAGCATCAGCGCCCGTCGCTCAGCCGACGAGTGTCGCGAAGCCGTCAAGGCGGAAGTAATGTCGAAGTTTGACGACGTTGAGATCGCGTCCCTCAATCGCTGAGGACGCTCCGGCGGCGCGTCACCAGGCGCGCCGCCGCTTTATGCCGAATTTTCCTCCTAAAAATCACCCGATCGCCGACCGGCGCGCGCGCGTGATCGAGATCACAGCGCGCCGAAAGCGCGCGTCTACATTCAAGGAACGGGCGGAACAGCCCGCCAGGAAAAGACAGCCAAACGGAGACTGACATGATGACCAAGACCTTTATCGCCGCCGTCGCGCTCACCTCGATCGTCGCCAGCGTTCCGGCTTCCGCAGAGCCTTTCAAGTTCCGCTACAAACCCCATGAACTTGAAACGGTCGGCGGGCGCGACGCGATGATGGCGCGCCTCGACCGTCAGGCGGGGAATTACTGCGGCGTCGATGCTTCGAGAGGCATCTTCGTCCGGCGCAAGGCGAAAGAATGCCGTAACGAGATCGTCACGGAGATTTCCGCCAAAGTTCAAAACGTCGAATTCGCCGCCCTCGTTGAGTAAGGGGCCGGCGTGGCGACAGCGGCGGGCGGAAACGCCCGCCGCACTTCGTGAGATCACGCGGCGCGCCGGACGATGACGGAGCCCGCCGAATAACCCGCGCCGAAGCCTGAGATGACGCCGATGTCGCCCGCCTTCAAGTCAGCGCGGTGCTTGTGGAAGGCGATGATCGATCCCGCGGACGAGGTGTTCGCGTATTCATCGAGAATGATCGGCGCGTCGCTGCGCGAGGCCTCGCGCCCCAGCACGCGCTTGGCGATCAACTCGTTCATCGACTGGTTCGCCTGGTGGAGCCACAGGCGCTTTACGTCCGGGATGCCGACGCCGTTGTCGGCGAGGTGGCCTGCGATCATTTCGCCGACCATTGGCACGACGTCCTTGAATACTTTCCGGCCCTGCTGGACGAACAGCTTGTCGGTGTCCCAGCTGCGCTGCGGATCGGCGGGCTCATTTTCGGCGCGCTCGGCGTGATTGAGGAACCCGAAATTATTGCGGATGTTGTTCGAGTACACCGTCTTCAGCCGCGTCGAGACGATATCCCACGCTTCGCCGCGCGGGGGACCGTCGATGCGTTCCAGAATCACCGCCGTCGCGACGTCGCCGAAGATGAAATGGGAATCGCGGTTCCTGAAATTGAGATGTGCGGTGCAGATCTCCGGGTTGACCATCAGGATGCGGCGCGCGCCGGCGCGGATGAGGCCAAGCCCCGTTTCGATGCCGAACGCCGCCGACGCGCAGGCGACGTTCATGTCGAAGGCGTAGCCCTCGACGCCGAGCGCTGCTTGCACCTCTACCGCCATCGCCGGATAGGCGCGCTGCATGTTGGACGCCGCGCAGATGACGCCGTCGATGTCCGCCGCGCCGAGATCGGCGGCCTTCAGCGCGTCCTGCGCCGCTTTGACCGCCATCTCCGCGAGCACGGAAAGCTGATCGTCGGCGCGCGCGGCGATGCGCGGCGCCATGCGCGCCGGATCGAGAATGCCCGCTTTATCGACGACATAGCGCGCCTTGATGCCGGAGGCCTTCTCGACGAACTCCGACGAGGAAGGATGCAGCGGCTCAATTGCGCCGGCGCTTATCGCCGCCGCGTTCTCCGCATTATAGCGCGCGACGAAAGCGTTGAACGCCAGGACCAACTCATCATTGGTGATACGCTGGGGCGGCGTATAGAGGCCGGTGGCGACTAGGCGGACGTCAGGGGCGAGCATGGGGGTTCTCGTTTCGCATAACGCAGTCTGGGGCGCCCGTTTTCCGGCGGCAATCCGGTTCGGGGATTAGGGACTAGGGACTAGGGATTAGGAGCTGGTGAACACGGCGCCAGAGGCCGCCGGGCCAAACCCTATTCCCTAGTCCCTAGTCCCTAGCCCTCTCTTCTGGACCGCCTTCCACCGTGAGCACGCGATTTCGTGATCGTTGACCATGCCGGTCGCCTGCATGAAGGCGTAAACGATCACCGGGCCGCAGAACTTGAAGCCAAGGCGTTTTAACTCCTTCGCCATCGCCTCCGATTCCTTCGTCTTCGGCGCGACGCGTCTGTAGTTTTCGACCCGGTTGACGATCGGCTTGTCGCCGACGAACTCCCATAGAAATCCCGAAAACCCGTCGCCCCGCGTCTCCATCACCTTGAGATAGGCCCTCGCATTCGTCACCGCGCCCTCGATCTTGAGGCGCGAACGGATGATGCCCTCGTCGGCGAGAAGCTTTTCGATCTTCTTCGGCGTGTAGCGGGCGATCTTCTCCGGATGAAAGTCGTCGAAGGCGCGGCGAAAGTTCTCGCGTTTGGCGAGAATGGTGCGCCAGGAGAGCCCCGCCTGAAATCCGTCGAGCACGAGTTTTTCGAAGAGCGCGCGGTCGTCCCGCTCCGGAACGCCCCACTCCTCGTCATGGTACTGACGATAAAGGGCGTCGTCCATCGGCGCCCAGGCGCAAGGATGGGGCCCGTGCATCAAAGGAGATGCGCGAGCGAGAGGATCCAGTAGAACAGGATCGCATTCTGCCCGATGTAGAATGCAAAGCGGATGAGCACCATCGGCCGCGCGGTCGACAGAAGATGCACGCTCGACTGCGCGACGCGGAGGCCGAGAAAGATCATCGCGAGCGGATCGGTGATCGCCGTCTGGCTGGTGGCGATCGCGTAGAGCAGCACCGCCGCCGCTACGGGAAGGTTCTCAAAACAATTGGCGTGCACGCGGGTCGCGCGATAGCCGAACGAGCCGAGGTCCTCGCCCGTCGCCCTGAACTCGTTCGCCTTCTTCTTGCCGGCGAAAACAAGGCCCGTGCGGAAGAGGCCGAGCAACACAACCATCAAGATGGTCCAGGCGGCGAACCCAAGCAGGGCGACAGCGGTCGGCGTCATGAAAAGCCCCTCCAGCGGCGCAGAAACCCGTCCGCGCGACGCAGGCGTTTTAGCGGAAGATTCGCCATGCTGAAACCACGGTGCGCAGCGCTGTCACGCGCCATCAAGATAGGCTGGCGCTTCAAGGCGCACGGGCGCGCCGGCGCAGGAGAGCGCAGCGCCGTCGGCACGCGCATCCGTCAGCCGGTCGATCCGAACAAGCGCAAGGCCGCACGCGCCGCGAACCGACAATATTTCGCCGATTGCGCCGGCGCCCGCCGTCACGGCCGCGCCCTTCTGAAGGGCGGCCCCCGCGGCGATCAGCGTGCGCTTGCGGATCTCGCCCTTGCGCTTCATCCGGCTTGTCACTTCCTGCCCGACGAAACACCCCTTCTTGTAGCTGACGCCGGACAGCGCGTCGTAATTCACGTCGAGGAGGAAGACCTCCTCGCCCGCAAAGTCACGTCCGAATTCAGGCACGCCGGCGCGGAGCCGCTGCGCATCATAGACGTCGTCCGCGGCCGGCGCGGCGCCGACAGGCGCAATCGTCCGTACCGGGAGCGACACGAGGCGCGGATCGGCGTAGGCCGCGCGCGCGTCGATGCGCTGTCCGACATAGACGCCGAGCCCCGCCTCCAGCCCAAGGGCCGCTTTCGCCCGGAGCTTGTACATCGAGAGGCGCTTCAGGAGCGCCGGCGCCGCGGCGGCGTCGCAGTCGATGAGAAAACCGCCGGCGACGGGAACGAGAATGAAATCGAAGAGGATTTTTCCCTGCGGCGTCAGCAGCGCGGCGAAGACGGGCGCAGCGCCCGTCACGTCCTGCGTGACAAGGCCCTGCAGGAACGCTGTCGCATCCTCGCCCGTCAGCGACAGAACCGCACGCGATCTGAGAATTCCTTCCACCGCCGCCTCAGACGCTGATCCGCGCGGGGCCGGCGGTCATCCGGCCGATCACCGCGGCGTCGTGGCCGTGGGCGCGGAAAACGCTGAGCGCGCCGTCGACCGCATCCGCCGCGCAGGCGACGAGAAGCCCGCCGGACGTTTGCGGGTCG
>CAZNXR010000048.1:0-10685 GCA_964576815.1 uncultured Caulobacterales bacterium
GGCGAGCCCCGCATCGACCGCCATCTTGGGCAACAGCGTCGCGCCCAGACCCGCACGCACCATCTGCGTCAGCGTGAACAGGCTCGTCGCGCTATAGGAGCCGTAGACGTCTGAATCGTGGAGGCGGCAGGCATCAAGCGCATGTTCGCGCAGACAATGGCCGTCTTCCAGCAGAAGCAGGGAAGCGCCTTTGAGGTCGCGGCTTTCGACCGCCGTCTTCGCCGCGAGCGGGCTCCCTGGGGGCGCGGCGAAATAAAAGGGGTCGTTCGCCACCTCGATCCACTCAACGCCGGGCAAGTCATAAGGCAGCGCGATAAGGGCGGCGTCGATCGAACCGTCGATCAGCCGCTCGGCGAGCGCGGCGGTGAGATCTTCGCGCAGGTAAAGCTCCAGCTTCGGGAAGGCGCGCCGCAGCCCCGGCGCGATCCGCGGCAAAAGAAAGGGAGCGATGGTCGGAATGACGCCGAGCTGGAAAGGGCCTTCCAGCGGCTTTCGCGCCGCCGCCGCCCGGGCGAGATCCTCCGCCTCGGAAAGGATGCTCGCGGCGCGCCGGGCGATGTCCCGGCCCGCCGGCGTCAGCGCGAAACGGCGCGTCGAGCGGTCGACGAGATGACAATTGAGCGTCGCTTCAAGCTCCTTGATCGCCGAGGACAGCGTCGACTGGGAGACATAGCTGTCGGCGGCCGCCTTCGAGAACGATTCCCGGCGGACGAGGGCTAGAAAGAACTGGAGCTGGCGGAGCGTCGGCAGGGCCTGCATCGGATTTCCATCGAAAATTTCGATCTAGAGGCCTGATATAATCTATTTGATAAATTTTCAACGATGCCCTACCACACCTCCGCAGCGGCCCCGCCAAGGGCTCGCCCACCCCATTCTTCAGGTTTCGAAAGGAGACATTCATGCTCGGCGTAGGCGATCGCATTCCCGACTTCCGCGTCACCGGCGTAAAGCCGAAATTCAACAGCCACGAGGAAAACGGCCAGTCGGCCTTCGAGGAACTGACTGAGGAGAGCTTCCCCGGCAAGTGGAAGGTCATCTATTTCTATCCGAAGGACTTCACCTTCGTTTGCCCGACCGAGATCGCCGAGTTCGGGCGCCTCGCCAAGGAATTCGCCGATCGCGACGCCGTCGTCCTCGGCGGCAGCTCCGACAATGAATTCGTGAAGCTCGCCTGGCGCCGCGATCATGCGGATCTGAAGAGCCATCCGGCCTGGCAGTTCGCCGACACCAACGGCTCGCTGATCGACGGGCTCGGCGTGCGCGCGCCGCAGGGCGTCGCGCTGCGCGCGACCTTCATCGTCGATCCGCACAACGTCATCCAGCACGTTTACGTCACCAACCTCAATGTCGGCCGCAATCCGCAGGACACGCTGCGCGTGCTCGACGCCTTGCAGACGGACGAGCTTTGCCCCTGCAACCGTCCGGTCGGCGGCGACACGCTCTGACGCTTTTTTTTGGGGCGGCGCCGCATCAACATCCGGCGCCGCCCGTTTTTCCTGACGCATGGCCCTCGATCATCTTCTGAAAGAAGCCCGCAAGGCGCGTCTTGCCGACGATTACGGCGGCGCGATCACGCTTCTTCGCGCCTATCTGGAGGTCAACCCCGGTTCTCCGGATGGCGAAAGCCTGCTTGGTCTTTGCGAAATCGAAAGCGGACGTCGCGAAGGCGCGGCGCGCATCGTCAAGGCGGCCGAGGCGGCGCCGAAGAACCCCGCAGCGCTGTTGAACCTGTCCATCCTGCGCGAGCGGGAGGGCGATCTTCGAAACGCGGTCGCGACCGCCAACGCGGCCGCGACGCTCGACCCGCGCGCGTTCGAAGCGTGGGCGCATCTCGGGAAGCTTCTCGGCAAGGGGGAGAAGTTCGACGAAGCCTTCGCCGCGCTTCAGCAGGCGATGGCGATCCGGCGCGATCATCCCGGCGTCGTCCTGCTCTATGCGACGGCGGCGCTCGAAACGGACAATCTTGACGCCTGCGCGGCGGCGCTTGACGCCGCCGTTGCGATCGGCGTTCCCGCGGCGGAGACGCGCCGCCTGCGCGCGCACCTGCTCAGAAAGCGCGGGGACGCCGCCGCGCTCGAAGCGTTCGCCGAAGACTGGCTGAAAGCCGCGCCGGGCGAGGAAGAAGCGCGCATCGCGCTCAGCTACGCGCTCGCGGAACAGGGCTATTTCGACCGCGCGGCGGAGAATTTCGCGCCGCTCGCCGGCGCGCCGGACGCCGGCCCCGACAAGCTCGCGGCGATGGGACGTTATCTCCTCGGGGGGCGGCGCCTCGATGAGGCCGCCGTCTGGTTCAAGCGGGCGCTGAAAGCCGACCCCGCCGATCTCGACGCCAATTTCGGGCTTGCGCGGCGGTCGATGTTTCTCGGCAAATTCGACGACGCCGCGTCGTGGTGCCGGCGCGTTCTCGCCGCCGCGCCGGATCATGCGGAGGCCTATGGCCTGCTGATCGAGGCGACCTCAGGCCGCATCGCCGACGCCGATCTCGCCGCGCTCGACCGCGCGCTTGCAAGCGCGGCGCGCCGCGAAGCGGACAAGATCAAGCTTCTCTTTGCGAAGGGCGACGCCCTCCACGCGCGCAAAGAGCATGATGCGGCGTTCGACGCCTGGGCCGAAGCCAACCGGCTGAAGCGAACGCGCGCGGCGGCGGCCGGAACCGGCTACGACCGGCGCGCGCAGGCGCAGAAAACCGAGGCGATCATCCGGCTTTTCCCGTCGCCGGCGAGCGGCGGCCCCCGAGGCGACGGTCCGACGCCGATTTTCATCGTCGGCATGCCGCGCTCCGGCACGACGCTGCTGGAGAGCGCGATCTGCGCGCACCCCGAGGTCGACGGCGCCGGCGAGGTTCCCGCGATGCCGTTCTATCTCGATCAGTTTCTCACAGCGACCGCCTCGGGGGCCGGCGTTCCTGAGTCGCAGTTTCCGGCGTGGCGCAAAGGCTATCTCGACCAGTGCAAGCGGTTCGGCTGGGCCGGCGCGCGCTTCGTCACCGACAAGCAGCCGACGACCATCTTCGCGGTCGGCCTCGCCGCCCGTATGTTCCCGGCGGCTCGGTTCATTCACATCCGGCGCAATCCGGTGGAGACGGGGTTTTCCATTCACCGGCGCCATTTCACGCAAGCCTGGCCCTTTACGACCGACCTCGTCGACATCGCGCACTATTACGCCGAGCATCTGCGCATCGCCGAGCACTGGTCCGCCGCCTTCGCCGGCCGTTTTACCTTTGTTCAGTACGAAGATCTTGTCCGCGACTTCGAAGGCGAGCTGCGCCGCCTCATCGCATTTTGCGGTCTCGACTGGAGCGAGGCTTGCCTTTCCTTCGAGGAGCAGGAGCGCGCCGTGATGACCTTCAGCGCGGCGCAGGTGCGCGACGGTTTGACGGCGTCGCGCCTTTCCTCCGCCGGGCCTTATCGCACGCGCCTCGCGCCGCTCGTTGAAGCGTTGGAGGCGCTCGGCGTCGATCTTGAAACTGGCGCCCGCCGCCGATCTTGAAACCGCCGCCCGGCGGCGAGTGTGAAGCGCCGGCCCCGATCGTTTGCAACAGAAAGAAACGGAGACAGTCATGAGCCTCGACGCCCTGCGCGACCAGATCCCGGAATACGCCAAGGACATCCGCCTCAATCTCGGAACGCTTGCATCGGAGACGACCCTCAACGACCAGCAGAAATGGGGAACCTTTCTTGCGTCGGCGCTCGCCTCGCGCAATGCGGCGGTGATCCGCGCGATCTACGTTGAGGTTTCCGCCAAGCTGTCAGGGGAGGCCGTCACCGCGGCGAAGGCCGCTGCGGCGATCATGGGCATGAACAACGTCTATTACCGGGCGACGCATCTGATGCACGCCGAAGACTACAAGAAACTGCCGGCGAAGCTGCGCATGAACGTCATCGCGAATCCGGGCGTCGACAAGGTCGATTTCGAATTGTGGTCGCTCGCCGTTTCCGCCGTGAACGGCTGCGGCATGTGCCTCGACGCGCACGAAAAAGTCGTCCGCAAGGGCGGCCTCAGCGTCGATCAGGTGCAGGCGGCGCTGAGGATCGCGGCGAGCGTGCACGCGGCGGCGGCGGTGCTGACCGGCGAGGAGGCGCTGGCGGGTTAATCCTCAGGGCGCCGCGCCTCGATGACCCAGGCGGCGGGCGGGCGGGATTCGTCGAGCACGAACGGCGCGGCGCGAAAGTCGACGAGGCCGCTTTGCGCGAAGATCGCGCCGATAAGATCGATCGACGATTGATCGAGCGCCGCCGCGCGCATCGACTGCATGCGCGTCAGATAGGCGCCGAGCGAGGCTTCCATGCCGGCGATCCAGCCGAGCGCATCTTTCGCCTCATAGGCGAGGCGCCGCGCCGAGAGCCGCACGAGATCGTCAAGAAAGCGCGCGAGCGTCGCCTTTGCGGCGGAAGGCTGCGCCGGCGCGATCGTCTGCGACGCGGCGGCGAGAGCGGCGGAAAACGCGCGATCAAGGCCGGCATCGCCAAGCTGCGCCGAGCCTTGCGCGCGGCGCCGGAAAGTCTCAGTGAGCGACCGGCGCGCGGCCTTGAAGAGCGCCGGACCCGACGCCGCGGCGATCAGGCGCTCGTTTTCCGCACACTCGGCGTCGATGGCGCCGCCGCGATAATGGGCGATCGCGCAGAACCTGCCGCCCGGCGCCAGGATGCGCGCCGCCTCCGCGAATGCGCCGAGGCCGGCATATTCGACGCCATACTGGCTGATGACGGCGTTTGCGCAATGATCGCGGAGCGGCAGGCGGGCCGCGTCCGCGGCGGCCCCGATCGCCGGCGACAAGGCGCGCTGCGCCGCGGCCGCGGCGGCGGCCGAATAATCGAGCGCGAGAAACGTCCCGGCCCCGGCAAACGCCTGCATCGCCGCGGCGAGCGCGACGCCGCGCCCGGCGGCGATATCGACGACGACGGGCGGCCGGTCGGCCTGCGGGGCATCCGCAAAAAAAGCGGACCAGCGCGCCGCAAGCTTGTGGCGCTGGGCGCCGCCGACGGCCTCGCCGCCTTCGCCGCCCGCCCAGAATTCCTGCCAGGCCTGTTCTTCCGCCACGCTTCCCGCCGCGATCACCCGAAAGGATTGGCTAGCCCCGCCTCACAGAAAAGAAAACCGCGCAAAAGAAAACGGCGGGCCGAAGCCCGCCGTTTCCATCAGGTTTTGCAACCTTCAGCTTAGAACTTCAGCGAAGCGCCGAAGAAGAGCTGACGGCCCAGCGTCTCGTAGGTCGCCGGGAAGGTGTTCGCCTGCTCGTTGACCGAGGACGACAGCAGCGGAGCGTCTTTTCCGAAGATGTTCTGAACGCCGACCGTCAGGTCGAGGTTCTCGCTGACCGCGTACTGCGTCGTGACGTCAACATAGTTGAACGTGCTGAGGCTGTCCGACAGCGGGTTGCCGCCGCCCTCATCGACGTCCGTGCCGCCGATCAGGCGCCAGCGGACGCTGGTCGTGAGCGGACCGTAGAGCCACGAGGTCTGCATCGTGTGCTTGTAGCTCGGCGTCGGTTCGCCGCAGACCGATCCGAACGCGCCGGCGCACTCGATAACCGTCGCGAACGCGTCGGGCAGGAAGCTCGATTCCAGCGTGTAGTTGCCGTAGTAGCGCATGTCGACGCTGCCGAGGCTGCCGATATCGAAGTTATAGCCGGCGGTGAAGTCGATACCGCGGGCGCCGATCGCGGCGACGTTCGCCTGCGAGATGACAGGCAGGAACGGCGCGCCGATGGCGCCGGTAGCAGGGTCGCGGGTGCCCGGACCGAAGAAGGTGTTGCAAGTGGCGTTGTCGCCCAGGACATAGCAACGATCAAGCAACGTCTGGAGCGCGCCCGCCGCAGCGATCGCGTCCTTCACGCTGATGTCGTAGTAATCGACCTGCAGCGTCAGACCGTCGATAAAGGTCGGCTGCCACACCATGCCGACCGTATAGGTGTCGGCGGTTTCTTCCTGCAGGTTCGGGTTGCCGCCGCCCAGGATCTCGATCTGACCCGAGATCTGGAACGGAGCGCCCGGCGTCGGGACGCCGAACGCCGAACACTGCGCCGCATTCGCCGCAACGAACGAACCGAAAGAGCCGCCCGAGCAGGGGTCTTTCGCGCCCGGGAAGCCGTTGGTCGCCGAGGCGAAGAGTTCGCCGATGTTCGGCGCGCGAACCGCGCGCTGGAACTGGCCGCGGAAGCGGAGCCCATCGACCGGCGCCCATTCGACGCCCGCCGCGAAGCTGATCGTCGAGCCGACATTGGCGATCGAGTAATCGGAGTAACGGAGCGCGCCGTTGATCGAAACGTCGCCGATCCCCGAATTCTCGATGAGCGGGATATTGGTTTCCATGAAGGCTTCGTAGACGTCGAAGCTGCCGGCGACCGGAAGCGAGGCGTTGAAGCCGCGCACGTCCGGCCCGAGAACCGAGTCCGGCAGCGAAACCGCTTCTTCCTCGCGATATTCGACGCCGACCGCGAGGCCGATGCCGCTTTCCGCGAAGGGCGACTTGATCTGGTCGATCGTGCCGCTGAGCGAGCCGACGATCTGGATCTGCTCGACGGTCTCGCCGATGATCCCGGTGCGGCGGATGGCCGTACCGCACGCTTCGCTAAGCGTGTTCACGCCGAAGATGTTGCAGGTGCCGTCAAGAATGCTGTCCTGCAACGCGCTGAACGAAATGTTGCCGGTCTGCGTCTGCGTCGTCGAGACGCGCGAGAACTGACCGAAAACGTCCCAGTTCCAGTTGGAGCCGAGATCGCCGCGCAGACCGCCCTTGATCTGGAAGGTCGAGCTGTCGCGGAGGCTGTTACGATTGCCGATTGCATCGTCATTGTACCGGCGCGCGATGAAGATCCGAATATCATCGACTTCGCCGTCGCCATCAAGATCCTGCACGTCCGGCAGGGTGCCCGTCGGAAAGTTTGGCAACTCCGGAGCAGACCCGGGGTGATCATAGGTGGCGATCAAGGCGCTCAAGAACGTCGCTGGAATGTTCGGGTTGTCGAGGTTCAGCGTGAAAGTGCCGCCGACCGGCGTCGGTGCGAGCTGCTGATCGACCACTGACTGGGCGAAGACGCCGCGGGCGTAGGCTTCGACACGATCATTGATCTCGTAGGAACCGCCCGCGTAAATCGAATACCGCTCTTGCGGCAACTGGAGATAGTTGACCGGAGCGTAATTGTACTGGTCGGCCGGGCTGACGAACCGGCGGCCTTCGGGCGCGCCGAGGAAGGTGACGTTATTACCGCCCGGTCCCGGGTAGAACAGCGTGCCCCCATCGTTCAGGAAGCCGGGAAGCTCATCATCAGCCTCTGTTATCGTGCCGCGGTTGGTATTCGCGAGCGAAATGAACTGACCGCCAAGAGAAGCGCCCGACCCGCCGAAGTTAAAGGTGCCGGGGACGACTTCCTGAACCGTGTTCGACGAGAAATCGCGGTCGCCCTGGAAGAGCGGCTCGCGGTTCGTGTAGGACAGCGACAGGATGGCGTTGCCGCGGCCGTCGGCGAAATTGCCGCCGAGGGTCAAGGCGCCGTTGAAGATGTTCGCATCCCAGCCGGCGGCCGAGAGTTCGTTCGACACATCGAGCTGAACGCCCTCGAAATCATCTTTCAGGATGAAGTTGACGACGCCGGCGACAGCGTCTGAACCGTAAACGGCCGAGGCGCCGCCGGTGACGACGTCAATGCGCTGAACGAGCGCGGCGGGGATGGAGTTCAGGTCGGTCACGCCGAACGGGTCCGACGGCGGGAAGCGCGAACCGTCGACGAGGACAAGCGTGCGGGCCGAGCCGATGCCGCGCAGGTTGACCGTCGCGGTGCCGTTGCCGGGGTTGTTCGACGTCGAGTCGAAGGCCGGAATGACCTGCGGCAGGGTGTTCAGGAACTGCTCGGTGTTGACCGTGTTGGTCAGCGTGAGCTGCTGCGCGTCAACCGTTGTGACCGGGCTCGGGGCCGCGAGATCTGCTCGTTTGATACGCGAACCGGTTACGACGATTTCGTCGTCTTCCTCCTGCGCGAAAGCCGGCGCCGCCATGGCGACCGCCGCCCCCGTCAGAACCGTCGAGCGCATAAGTTGCGCCGCCAGTGTCGATTTTCTCATTGATATCCCTCCAGAGATGAACCGCGATGTCCGAAAGAATTCGCCGCCCTCGGACACCGCACACTGCCGCGACCCCCCTCCCGAAATAGGCTGGGAACGCCACGTCTGGGCCGGATTGACCCAGTTGCGGCGGACCCTATGGCAGCGAAAGAACGCACGTCAACAAAGATAACCGCCCGTCCTGAATGCGCTTTCCGACCGTCTCCCGAAAGCAACAATTTTGTTAAGCGCCCGGAAATCATGGTTACCAGCGCGTTAACGCGCCGCTTTCTTCAGGGTGCGATGGGCGCAAGATCGAAGGGCGCCGTGACCCTCGGCGTCTGCGCGGCGAACGGCTCGACGCCGTGCCAGACATAAGAGGGAAAGAATACGACCGAGCCCGGTTTGGGCGGAAAATAGCGCTCCGCCGGCAGCGAGAGGCCCGGAACCCCCGTCGCGCCGAGGCGCAGATAGCCGGCGCGGTCGCCGGCGAAAATCTCGGGCGGACTTTCCACATAATAGCAGGCGCTGATCCACCCCGCGGGATGGAAATGATCGATATGGCCGCCGCCGGAGGACAGCATCACCGACCAGGCGCCGGCGCATTCGAGATCGAGCGATTTGCGCGCCAGGAACGGGTGCGCGGCGTCGTCAGGCAGGGACGAGACGAACATTCGCGCCGCCGCCAGCATCGTTTCGGCATAGAGTCTGATGATCGGGTTGGTCTCGTTCCACAGGCGGCCCGGCGACTGCGTGCCGCCATAGAGCGTCTGCTCAAGCGGGCGCTGCCGGGTGCGATGGAGCGGCGCAATCGCTGCATAAAGAGCGGCGTTGAAGTCCGCGACCGTTGCAAAACCCTCAGGCGGATCAATGTCGATCTGGGCGGTCAGGCGGTCGTAGTCGTAATAGCGGCGGTATTCTTGATCGCCTGCGACGCGCATCGCCGTCGCCTTCAGCGCAATGTGCTTTTGAAGATGCGCGGGGGGCGCCGGGCCGGCGAGCCGGCGGGCGGCCTCGGCGGCATGACCGGTCGCCAGCTCCACCTCGCAGCACAGATGCAGGAGCGTGAAATCGCTGGGCGCAATCAATGCGGCGCGCCGCGCGGCGCCGAGCGCGCGTTCCATGTCGCCCGTCTGGCGCGCCGCATTGGCGGCAAGGCCCAGCGCCGGCGCGTCGTCGGGCTTGAGCGTCAACGCACGATCCGCGGCGGCGTGCGCGCCGGCGGCGTCGCCGAACAGCAGCGACAACTCACCGCGCATGGTCAGCAGCGCGCAAGCGGGCTGCGCCGCGATGACCGCGTCAAGGACGCCGAACGCTTCGCCTTCGCGCCCCGCCTCGAACATCATCGCCGCATATTCGCGGTGAATGTCGGTGCGCGCCGGCGCCAGCGCCAGCGCGGCGCGATAGCCGGCGGCGGCCTCGTCGAAGCGCGCCGCCGTCCGCAAGGCCGCCGCGCGCTGGAACTGCGCTTCCGGCAGCGCCGGCGCGCGCGCGACGGCGTCATCGAGATCGGCGAGCGCGGCGTCGATCCGTCCGAGACGGCGAAACGCGGCCCCGCGATTGACGCGGGCGGCGACGGAGCCGGGCGCAGCCTCGATCGCCCTCGAAAAGTATTGAACGGCCTCCTCATGGCGCCCGCGCGCCGCCGCGAGACCGCCCATGCCGACTAGTGCGGCCGCATGGCGCGGATCGATACGCAGCGCCGCGCCGAAAGCGCTCGCGGCGGCGGCGGCGTCTTCAAGCATTGTGCGCGCCGCGCCCAGCGCCGCGTTCCCCTCGGCGGAACCGGGCGCGGCTTTCACCGCACGCTCATAGGATTCCGCGGCCTCGGGCAAACGTCCGGCGCGGCGCCAGTGATTTCCGAGATTGATGAGAATGACATCGGGGCGCGGATGCAGCGCGGCGGCGGCCTCGAACGCCGCGGCGGCGCGATCCGTCTCGCCCAATTTCGAGAGCGACAGCGCGGCGAGATGCAAGGCTTCGGCGTCCTCAGGGTTCGCCTTCGCCGCCGCTTCGGCGATCGCGAAAGCGCGCGCCGCCTCGCCGCGCTGGAGAAGCGCTGCGGCTTCCTGCAGTTGACGTTGCGAGGCCGATGCCAACGGAACCCCTTTCGCACATTGCGCGTGCCGATGTGATAGGCGATAGACCGCCCGAATTCAAAAAGTGTCTCGCATGAGCGACGTCGCCTCATTGTCCTTCGAACTGCGTCCGGGCCTGTCGATGGCCGCGTACAAGACCGCAGGCGGCGCCGGAACGCCGGTGATCTGCATTCCGGGGCTGACGCGCAACGCCGCGGACTTCGACGATTTCGCGCCGGTCGCCGCCGCTACGGGGCGCGACGTTTACGCGGTGTCGCTGCGCGGACGCGGGCGGTCGGACTATGACGCGAACCATCTCAATTATCATCCGCTGACCTATCGCGACGACATTCTCGCCTTCATGGCCGCGCAAGGGATCGCGCGCGCGGTGTTCGTCGGCACGTCGCTCGGCGGCATCGTCACCATGCTGACGGCGCAAGCGGCGCGAGAGCGTGTCGCGGCGGCGGTCATCAATGATGTCGGCCCGGAACTGGCGCCCGAAGGCATCGCGCGGATCGCCGGTTATGTCGGGGCGCGCGCGAGCGGCGCCGACGCGCCGGCGCGCGAT
>CAZNXR010000049.1:0-10654 GCA_964576815.1 uncultured Caulobacterales bacterium
ACCCACATGCTCGCACGGTATATCCTACGCCCGCGTGGCCGGAAACGGCGATCTCTTGCCGACGCATCAAGCCGGCATTGATTGTCCGGTATTGAGTTGGCCTGCCGGTCGCCTAAGAAGGGCCATGGCAATGCGCATCGCCTTTTCCATGCTGGGGTTCGCGGCTTTGATGATTGGCGGACTGATCTTCGTGATTGGCCCAGCCATGACGGGCGAGCTTTTTGCGGCAATGCTTCGACTGGTCGTGCAGGATACGCCGCCACTGACCGGCCTTGACGGCCCTAATGTCGATAGCGAGCTGCGCTTCTATGCCGTGCTCTGGATGGCTTATGGAGGCACGGCATTGTGGGTCGCCCGGGCGATAACCGAGCGGATGAGGCTGCTCCGTCTGATGCTCTTAATCTTCTGGTTCGGCGGTGTCGGACGCCTTGTCTCCTACTTTGCTGTCGGAGCGCCGCATCCTCTGTTCATCCTCCTCATGTGGATCGAGATTGCACTTCCGCTGGTCCTGCTTGGTCTATCCTACAGGCGCGACGCAGCGGCTTCGTCTTGATCGGCAGCTTTCGGCGAATTTCAGCCTGACGGCCATTCGATTGCGAATGGCGGATGTTCGGTCGATTGTCGTCACGGCGGGGCGGCTGAAACTTCAAACTGAGGCATGACCTTCCAAGGCGCGACCCGGCGCAGGCGCTCAGGACGCGCCTTTCCGCTGAAGGTCACTCCGACTCGGAAGGTGCGCACTTAGTTGAGCGGCGATTGCGAGCGACCTATCTAATCTCGGCGATTTCCAGCTTGACTGCCGACTGACTTTGCGTGCCGATGCAGCGCTCGAAGACGGAGAACGTACGCAAGACGAAAGGCGGGGTCGCGCGCTAGCCAACCGAACCTGTAAGCCGTTGAATCTTATAGGGTGGAACTCGGCTGCTAGACAACGCAAGCGTCTGTTTTTCAGTCTTAATCACTGTTCCTCCGGGCCCACCATTTTCCATATCTCGCGGCGATGCGCGTTGCGCGCGCCTCCGATGGGGCGGCCTGACCGGCCGGCGGGCGGTCGCCCTTGCGAACCCTTCGGGTTCGGCGCCGCGCTGTTGAGGTGCAAAAGACCGTCGATCGCAATCGGCGCCGGGAAAGAATTGTTAATCATGCCGCCTTTAAGTCGCCGGAGGCGAGGCCGGGGATGGCGGCATGATACCGATGCGGGAGCGCGAAGAGGCTGAAGCGCCCGGCGAGACGATCGCTGTCTCGATCGTCATGCCGTGCCTTAACGAGCGCAACAGCCTGCCGCATTGCATCCTCAACGCCCGCGCCGCGCTCGCCGAGATCGAGCGCCGCCATGGACTCAAGGGCGAGATCATCGTCGCCGACAACGGTTCGACGGACGGCAGCCAGATGCTGGCGACGGGGCTCGGCGCGCGCGTCGTCGATGTGCCGCGGCGCGGCTATGGCGCCGCGCTGAGCGGCGGCGCCGAGGCGGCGCGCGGGCGCTTTCTCGTCATGGGCGATTCCGACGGCAGTTATGATTTCGCCGACGGCGTCGCGATGGTCGGCATGCTGATCGACGGCGCCGATCTCTGCATGGGCTCGCGTTTTCAGGGCGGCATCGCGCCGGGCGCCATGCCGTGGAAGAACCGCTATATCGGCAATCCGGCGCTGACAGGCATCCTCAACCTTTTCTTCGGCGCCGGCGTCGACGATGCGCATTGCGGCCTCAGGGCGATCACCAAAGACGCTTTCTCGCGGCTTGGTCTTACCGGCGCCGGCATGGAATTCGCCAGCGAGATGGTGGTCAAGGCGAGCCTCAAAAAGCTGCGCATTGAACAGGCGCCCGCGACGCTGTCGCCGGACCTTCGCGACCGCCCGCCGCATTTGCGCCCGTGGCGCGACGGCTGGCGGCATTTGCGCTATCTCTTCCTGTCGAGCCCGACCTGGGCGTTTGGCGTGCCGGCGCTTCTTGCAATCGCGATCAGCGCCGTCGTGCTGGCGGTTGCGGTCCTGCATTTTATCGGCGTCCTGCCGGGACCTTCGCGCTTCGGCGCAAGCTGGACGATCGCCGCCGGATTTCTGTTCGCCAACGGCCACCTAGCGCTCATCATGGCGGTCGCGGGGCATCTGCACGGCGTCAAGTCCGGCGACCGTCTGCTGAAGCCCGTCATCAAACGGCTTTCGGGCGTGCTGACGCTGGAGACGATGCTGGCGGTCGGCGCCCTCTTCATCGTCGCCGGCCTCTGCGGCTTCGCCGTGATCGCCGAATACTGGGCCGGGAGCGGCTTCGTCGCGCTGCCCAACACGCTGCCCTTGGTGCTCTCCGCGCTCTCCTGCGCCATCGGCGTGCAGACGATCTTCGGCGGCTTCCTGCTCGGCGTCATTCTCGGGAACACCGCCGCCTTTATCGACAAAACCGCGGCGACCGATGACGCTCCATCGCGCCGCGCCGCGCCAGCGCGCGCGCCGTTGCGAAAATCCGCCTGATGGATCACGCCTTCGTCGTTCTCGGCTATGGTCAGTCGCCTTTCCTCGGCGATGCGGTCGCCTCGCTCGCACGGCAGACGCGTCGAAGCCGGGTCGTCATCGCAAGCTCGACCCCGAACGATCACATCGCAAACGCCGCCAGAGCTTACGGCGTTCCGGTGCTCGTCAATCACGCGCGCGAGGGCATCGGCGCCGACTGGAACTTCGCGCTCAAGGCGACGGACGCGAGGTTCGTTACGCTGGCGCATCAAGACGACGTCTACTATCCGCGGTTTCTCGAAGTTTCGCTCGCTGCGTTGAGGGAAACGGGCGCTGCGTTGTCTTTCACCGGATACCGGGAGATAGACGATTCCGGCGCGCCGAGGGATTCAAGAATTTCGCGTGTTAAACACGCAATCGAAGCCGCCGTCATCGGCCGCGCGCGCGCCGTGTCGGGACTGCGCCTTCGCGCCTTTCTTTCCTTCGGCAATCCCCTGCCCTGCTCCTCCGTCACTTATGACCGCGCCGCGCTGAAGGGCTTCCGGTTTTCCACCGACTACAAGAGCAATCTCGACTGGGACGCGTGGTGGCGCCTGATGGCGGCGGGCGTGCGGTTCGCGCATGTCGCCGAGCGCCTCGTCGGACGACGGCACAACGCGCTGACGGAGACGGCGGCGCTGACGCGCGCCGGCGTGCGCGCCGCGGAAGACGCCGACATGTTCCGGCGCGCCTGGCCGCGGCCCTTCGCAGACGCGCTCCATCGCGCCTATCGCGCCGGATATCAGGGTGAGCCGCATCGTGCGCCGTGAGGTCTCAGTCCGGCGCATCGCCGCCTTTCTGACGACAGGCGCCGTCGCGACGGCGATTTCCTACGCGGTCTTCATTCCGCTGGAGCCCCATGTCGGATGGCTGCCGGCGGCCGCTGCGGCCTGGGCGCCGTCCGTCATTGTCGCCTTTCTCATGAACCGGCGGTTCACCTTCGGCATCAAGGAGCGCGCGCGCATCGAGCGGCAGCTCGGCCTCTACCTCGCCGGCGCGCTCGGCCAGCTGGGGCTTTCATTCGCAGGCTATCTTGTGTTGATGGATGTTATGCGCCTCGCGGCGACACCGGCCTTTTTCATCAATCTCGTTTTCACGACGGCGTTCAGCTACGCTTTCATGTCGCTCGTCACCTTCGCACGGCGAGCGCAGCCGGCGGCTTGAGGCGGCGAACTACTTTCTGTTACGCCCGTATTTGTCGTGGCTTTCGACCCAGTCGCCGGCGACGATCGCGGAGGCGAGCGACAATTCGCCGGCGAGCGCGACGCCCGCGCAGATCTCCGCGAATTTGAGCGCCATTCCCTTACCTGCGCAGCCGAGCAGCTCAAGACATTCGCGCTGCGTCGGCAGGCCGGTGCCGCCGCCGAAGGTCGCGACGATGAGCGAGGGGATGGTCAGCGACCAGTAATAATCGCCATTCGGCAAAATCTCGACGAAGGTGATCGCGGCGTGGCTCTCGGCGATGTTGGCGACATCCTGGCCCGTCGCGATGAACAGCGCCGTCAGCCCGTTCGCCGAGTGCATGCCGTTATTGACGGTCCCGGCGAGCATGCCCCCGGCGTTCGAGACAAGCCGCGCGCGGAACAGCGTCGCAGCGTCCGCGCCCATCAGCGCACGGATGTTCGCATCCGGAATGACCGCTTCGGCGATCACCCGCGCGCCGCGCGAATGCAGCATGTTCATATGGGAATGCTTCTTGTCGGTGTCGATCGCGCCCGACAGCGTGAAGCGCGCCCCGCCCGGGTGATGCGCGGCGATCCATTCGCAGGCGGCGAGCGTCGCCTTGCCCGACATGTTCTGCCCGGCGGCGTCGCCGGTCGTGTAGTTGAAGCGCAGAAAGCGCATCGGACCGACCGACCATTGCTGCACATGGGAAAGCTTTCCGACGCTTGTCGTCGCTTCCGCCGCATTGCGAATTGCGCCCATGCTCGCTTCGACCCAGGCGCCGAAATCGCGCGCCGCGCGGGCGTCCTTGAAATGGAATACCGGCGCGCGCTGCATGTAGCGCTCGACGACCGTCGTCTTGACGCCGCCAGCCTCGCGCAGGAGCCGCATGCCGCGATTGTAGCTTGCGACCAGCGTTCCCTCCGTCGTCGCCAGCGGCGCGTAGAACGCGCCCTTCGCGTGCTCGCCGTCGATGACGAGCGGCCCGGCAAGACCAATCGGCACCTGCGCCGCGCCGATGAAATTCTCGATATTGCCAGGGAGGACGGCGGGATCGAAGGAATAGGCGCCGACATGGTGAAGCGCCGCGCCGGTTTTTTCCTCGGCGAAGCGGCGGCGAGCGGTTGCCGCGTCCTTGGTATAATCGTTCGCCTTATCGCGCGGAACGCGGTCGCTGATGTCGGTCATGGGGTCCTCCCGGAAGGGAGAGTAGAGCGCCGCTCGTGCGGCAGGTCGAGAGCGCCTCGCTCACGCGCCGGTCCACGTCCCGCTCAATGCTCGAATTCAAGCGCCAACGACGGTGCGTGACCATTCGCCTCCCTCTTGCGGGGAGGGCTTTCGCATTTGGCTTGGCGCCGCCCTCTCCCCTCTCCCGCTCGCGGGAGAGGGGCCGGGGGGTGAGGGCGCGCGCCCTACGTGCTGATGGTATTTCTTGGTGCGCCGCCATCACCCCTACCCCTCTCCCGCAAGAGCGGGAGAGGGGAGGCGCGCATCTGCAATTGCCCACCCCGCAAGGGGGAGGTGAAGGGACGGCGCGTGACTTCACCGTGTACGGACCTTAAGGGGTCCTGAGCAGAGATCACCGAAGAAAGCCTACGCCGCCCGTTTCGCCTTGGCGATGACGTCCATCGCCATGGCGTCAGCGATTTCGCCGGTAGGGCGCTTTTCACGGGCGCTGCGTTCAAAGATAGCGGTCAGCGTGCCGCCAATACGATCGATCCGCCGCGCCAGATCCTCAGTGTTCCAGGTCCCGAGAATCTCGAGCCCGACCGAGATGACCCCGGCGGCGTTGATGACGTAGTCGGGCGCGTACAAAACGCCCTTGTCCAGCAGCGCTACGTCCATGTCAGGCGTCGCCAGCTGGTTGTTCGCGGCGCCGGCGATGATCGGCGCCCTGAGCAGGCCGATCGTCCCTGCGTTGATCGCCCCGCCCAGCGCGCAAGGGGCGAAAACATCGACATCGGCGGCGACGCATTCCGCCGGAGCGACCGGCGTCGCGCCGAAGCGCTGCACCGCTTCGCGGACCGCCGCCTCGTTCACATCGGCGACGGTGAGCGTCGCGCCCGCCTCGTGCAGCAATTGGCCAAGCGCCATGCCGACGGCGCCGACGCCGAGGATCGCAACGCGAACGCCCTGCAAGTCCTTGCGGCCAAGCTTGAACCGGACCGCCGCCTCGACGCCGCAAAAGACGCCCTGCGCCGTGAAGGGCGACGGATTTCCGCCGATTCCGTCTCTCGGAAGACCGGCGGCGAATTTCGTCTCGGTGCGGACGATATCGAGATCATGCTCGGTGACGCCTGAGTCCTCCGCCGTGTAATAGAGGCCGTTGAGGGTCTCCACCGCACGACCGAACGCGCGCAGCATCGCTTCGCTCTTGTCCGTCTTCGGGTCGGCGATGATGACCGCCTTGCCGCCGCCGAAGGGAATGCCGCCGAGCGCATTCTTGAAGGTCATGCCGCGCGAGAGGCGCCTCACGTCGTCGAGCGCGGCGTCGAAGCTCTCATAGGAGCGAATGCGGCAACCGCCGCAGGCAGGCCCTAGCGTCGCGTCATGCACCGCGATGATCGCGTTGAGGCCGGCTTCCGGCTCTTCGAAATGCACGACCTTCAACCATCCCTCGACGGGTACCAGGCGCGTTATCATCCGTTCCTCCCGAGAACGTGTGCGACTCTAGGGCAGGCTGCCAGGCGATTCCGGCCAAATGGGAGGCGATTCCGCTTGACACTTAGCAGATCATGCTAAATAGGGGGCGCAATCTGGCGCAAGCCCGGAACTTTCGAGAAGCCCGACGGAAACGCCTCTCCCATGAAGCTCGATCAGATCGACTATAAAATTCTGCGCCATTTGCAAGATGACGCGCGGATGACGAACGCCGACCTCGCCGAGAAAGTCGGATTGTCGCCGACCCCTTGCCTCAGACGGCTCCGACGGCTGGAGAGCGACGGCATCATCAAAGGCTATCACGCGGAGATCAACCGCGAGCTGCTCGGCGTCAACGTCACCGTCATCATCCTGGTGAAGCTGGAGCGGGAAGACGACGCGACGCTGCGCGAGTTCGAGGCGCAAATCAAAAAGCGTCCCGAGGTGATGGAGTGCTATCTCGTCACCGGCAAGTTCGACTATTTCATCCGCGTCGCCATCCCCTCGCTCTCGGCCTATGAGGTCTTCCTCTCGGAAACGATCCTCCGTATGCCGAAGGTCGCGACCGTCGAGAGCTCCTTCACGCTGCGCGAGGTCGAGAGGAAAACCGCGATCCCGCTGCAGGCGTCGGGTCGCTGATTACTCGAAACTTTCGTCGGGGTGAGCATCCCACCACGCTCCAAGATAGGCGGCGGCGGCGAGGTGGAGGCGCGCGGCTTCGGGGTCGCGCGCGGCGGCGTCGAATGAAGCGAGCGTATATTTGGCGAGATGGGCGTCGCGATGCGCCGCGGCGCGCGTCGCAAGGGCGGTCCTGATGTCGGGCACGCGCGCCGGCTCGGCGTGATAGACGGCGCCGGCCGCCGCGATCGGCTCCACATTAATGATTTCGGTCGTACGCGGGCGCGCGAGGGGCGCGTCTTCGATGCGGATTTTTCCGAGCGTTGCGCGGAACCCCAGCGCAAAGGTCGCCGCGATGCGGATGAGCATTCGCTTGTCCGCCACGAAGTCCGCGCAACCGAATACGCCGAGCGGCATTGTCAGCGCGTGCGTCCAGCCATAGGGCGCGGACGCCGGGTCGTCCTGCAGCATAGAAAGGGCCGCGATACGCAATAGGGTGCGCGCCGCCGCTTCGATTGAAATCACGGAAGTCACGTCGCCGAGCGCGCGCGCGGCGAAGCCGTTCGCTTCGACCGACTGCATCGTCGGCGCAATGTAGACGGAGGGCGAGAACGTCGGCGGCGGCGCGCGCAGGCGATCGAAGAGTTCCGCTTCGGCGTCGCCTGAAAAAGCGTCGATGCGCGCGCGTTCATGCCAGGAAAGGCGCGCTTCCGGCATGTTCGCGATCATGGCGACAGGCGCGCGCAACAAGGCGCCGGCGCCGTCGAGGCGGCCTTCGAGCCTTGGCAGGTCAGCGAGGAGGATCGGCGCATGCGCGGCGGCGCCGAGCATCGGCAGGAGTTCGGACGTGAGTTCGGCCGCAAGCACTGAGGCGGACAGGCGCGGGATGAGGAACAGAAGCGCCGCATCGGCGCCCCCCGCATCGCCCTCGCGGATCGCGCGTTTGAGGGACTGGATCGCCGAGGCGTCATCGGCGAATCGCCCGGCGCCGGTTTCGAGTTCGTCGCCGGCGCGGGCGTACTCGCCCGCAATCGCCGCAATGCGCCGGCGCACGGTGTCGCGCGCTTCCCGATCGACCATCGGCAACAGTTGCAGCCTCGCCGCGAACTCAAGCGACGCATGGGTGAGGAACGAGGAATCCGCATCCCGCTTCGGCGCGGCGATCGCCGCGGCGACGGCGCCGCCGAGCTGCGCGTCGGAAAGGGACGAGAGGGGACCTCGCGCCCAGTCGTCCCGCGGATCGGGAGCGTCGGCGATCGACGGAGAAAGTTGGCGGAGCAGCAGCGATTCGGTTTGCATCCGGTCTTTATACAAGTTAAAGTGAACTTGAGGTCAAGCGGCCTAGGGGTTTTTGTGTTGAACCGTCATCCCGGGGCGTCGCTCTTGCGACGAACCCGGGATCCATCTCCTGAACGTCTGGCGCGAACGATGGCGGGCGGCGAAAGATGGATCCCGGATCGCCTGCGGCGTCCCGTATGACGGCGCGTATGGAGGCGGCCATGATCCCCATCGCCGATTTCGCCCGCCGCGCCGGCGTCAAGGCGAGCGCGCTGCGCTTTTATGAAGACGAGGGCCTCATCGTCGCGGCCCGCAGCGCAGGCGGACGGCGCCATTATCCGAGGGCGGAGCTTCGCCGCATCGCTTTCATCCGCGCCGCGCAAGCGGTCGGCCTGACGCTCGACGAGATCAGGGCCGCTCTCGCCTCCCTCCCCGATAAACGCACGCCGACCAAGGAAGACTGGGCGCGCCTTTCGCGCGGCTGGCGCCCGCTGATCGAAGAGCGCATCTCGGCGCTCACGCGGCTGCGCGATACGCTGGATAACTGCATCGGTTGCGGGTGCCTGTCGCTGAAGGCATGCGCGCTTTACAATCCCGGCGATGCGGCAGCCAAGCGCGGGCCCGGCGCGCGTTACCTTCTGGGCGATCCGCCGAAGTCAGCGTCGTAGCGCGCATTTCGCTGCGCTCAATGCACCCTACCGCTGAAAATCGTAGAATGCGCCCATGCCGAGGAGTTTCGTCAATGCGTCGAGAGCGCCGAGCGCTTCCTCCATGAAGGCGGGGTCGCGGAGGTCGTCCGGGGTCAGACGATCGCGATAGTGTTTCGTCACCCACGCTTCCAAGGCGTCGAATCCTTTGTCATCGGGCATGAAGCGCTGGTTCGCTGCGGCTCGCTCCTCATCCGACAGCACGATGCGCAGGCGCAGGCAGGCCGGGCCGCCGCCGTTTCGCATCGACTCGCGAACGTCCATATAGAGCGCGCGGTTGATCGGATTGTTCTTCGCCAGCGTTTCGTCGACGAAGGCTTTGACGCGCGCATTCTCTTCGGACTCCTTCGGCAGCACGAGCGCCATTTCCCCGCCCGGGAGCGACAGGAGTTGCGAGTTGAAGAGGTAAGATCCGATCGCGTCGGCGAGCGAGACCGCGCTCGCCGGGGCCTCGACGATTTCGACGAAGGGCGCGGCCTTGCGGATCGCGGCGATGGCGCCCTTAGGGTCCTCAAAGCTCTGTTCGTGCAGGAACAACACGGCGCCGTTGGCGACGCCGACGACGTCATTGTGAAACGCGCCGGCGTCGAGCGCGGCCTTTGACTGCCGCACGAAGACGGTCTTCGCCGGGTCGAGCTTGTGATTTCGCGCGACCGCTTCACTCGCCCGCTGCTTCTGGCGCGCCGGGAATTTGTCGCCGTCGAGACCGTAGACGAAAAGATGCACGCCCTTGTCGCCATGGGATTGCGCAAGGCGCCCGTGGTTCGCCGCGCCTTCGTCGCCGAAATGCATCGCACCCGGCAGCGGCGCGTGATGAACAAAAAAGCGCTCATCCGCGAAAATGTGTTTGAGGACGCGTGCGGTCGTCGGGGCCTCGATCGAGCGGTGAAAATTCGCAGCAAGATTTGCGGGCGTGAAATGCACCTTGCCGTCGCCCGTGTCCGGCGAGGGTGCAAGCGTGCCCGCATTCGCGGTCCACATGCACGAGGCGGCAAAGCAATTGGCGAGAAGCTCCGGGTGCGCCGACGCCTTCTCAATGATCTGGCGATCGGTTCCGTCAAAGCCGAGAGCGCGCAAAGTTTTGAGATGCGGGCGATCCTGCGGCGGCAGGAAGCCCTGCACCAGGCCAAGCGCCTTAACGCTGCGCATCTTGGCGATGCCTTGCAGCGCCGCGGCGCGCGGAGATGACGCCGCGCCCTTGTTCTTCGCCGAGGCGAGGTTGCCAAAGGAAAGCCCCGCGTAATTGTGCGTCGGACCGATCAGGCCGTCGAAGTTGATTTCGCGGTGGGTCATTTTCGCTTCGTCCGTCTGGCCAAAAACGTCCCTAGGGCGAAACTGCAAATGGCCGCCAACTGAATCCCCAAAAGGCCATAAAAAACGCTCTTACCGCATTCTGAAACTCTGCATTCGAAAAGCACGGCGGCATTGTGAATCGTCCAAATCAGTGACGCCAAGAGCAAGAGGAAACCGAATATGCTCCTTACCGGCATGCCAGACTTCTACCTCACCCCCACCTGCCCCGCCGGCATCGCGAGCAGCTTTTCGCTTTCCATCGACGCCACCGGATAAGCGCAGTAATCCGCCGCGTAATAGGCGCTGGGGCGATGATTGCCCGAATGGCCGACGCCGCCGAAGGGCGCCGCCGAGGAGGCGCCGGTCGTCTGGCGATTCCAGTTGACGATGCCGGCGCGGGAGAGCGCGAGAAACTTCTCCCACTTCTTCGCATCGTCGGTGAGGACGCCGGCCGAAAGTCCGAACGC
>CAZNXR010000050.1:0-10648 GCA_964576815.1 uncultured Caulobacterales bacterium
GCCCAGAGGAGCAGGGCGCAAGCGGCGAGTAGGGCCATCTCGCCGATCGCGCCGGAGCACCGCCGCTCCCTTCCGGCGATCCGGAAACGCAGCGAATGGCGCTCGATCCAGATCGGCCCGGCGCGCCAATAGGCGGCGACGAGAAAAGCGGCCGCCAACACCCAGCCGCAAACGATTACCAATGCTGTGGTCTGGTGGACGTTCATATCGCAGTTATAGCGTACCGGACCGCTATTTCATCCGCCTGCGACGCAACTTTCGAGCGAGTGATTCGCGGATTGCTGGCCGACGCGACAAGCCTTAAACCGGCGATATTGTTGAGTTGGAGGTATTCTATAAGGGGAACAGGCATGAAAGATATTCTGAAGAAGGTAGACGCGGAGTACAAAAAGTCAGCGAGCGGAGGAACGACGGAGTTCTCGGTTACGCCGGCTTCGGCGCCGAAGTTCTGGTACCTCATCGTCATCGGCGCGCTCATATTCCTGGGCGGTTTCCTGGGACTTGGGATCTTCGGCTGGCTGATGGGCGGCGGCGCCGTCGCTTATGGCCTGCTTCGCGATCAGCGTCCCAAGGAGCACAGGGCGCCGATGTCTTTCAGCGTGACGCCGACGACGGTCGTCTCCGGTGGACGGACGTTCTCCAGGGAGGAGATCCATCGCCTGAAGATCGCCAATCCCTGGTTTGATCGCGCCGGGCTCGATGTTTACACGACCAACGACAATCAGGCGGCCGGCATGGCGCACGGCATGAAGCTCGGCGAACTCTGTTACGGGCTGACGGTCGAGTCGGGCGGCAAGGCGCACCTGCTCGCCGGGGGCATGGACCGCACGACGGCGTTCGGCCTGTTGTCGGACACGTCGAAAATTCTCGGTCTTGAGGTCAGCTGACCAAAGCCTCACCGGCGCCGGGGCCGTTCAGCGAGATCGTCGGCGGATGGGCCCGGCGGAAGCTGGTCTTTGAGGTCTTTGGGATTCCACGGGCCGTAGGAAAAACTGCGCGCGCCGGCGCGCGGCTCGTAGCCGGTGAAGGGCGTGCGCTCGGTCAGGGGCGGCGTGCCGCGCATCTCCGGGCGCGGGGCCGGTTCCTTGCGCCTGAACAGGCCGAACAGGCCGGCGTTCGGCGCCACATATTTCACATTCGCCTTGCTGAGCCGGTCTGGAAACAGCGACATCAGCTCCGTGAAGTCTGCAGGCATGTTAGTCGATACGTTCAGCCCGATCTCGCGCGCTTCGCCCGCCTCGATGGGATAATCATGCGTCCAGCGGCCGCTGGCGAGCTGCTCGGCGACATTGTTCGCCGCGTTGTCGGAGACGGTCCCTTTCAGCAGTTCGCGCGCCGCGCGCTTCAATTGATCGATCGCCATCTTGCCGACATCGGCGAGCACCATTGTGTAGTCGTCGGTCGAGTCCGGCGACTTTTCGGCGCGCAGGCGCAGCAGCGAGGCTGCGGGCACGCCGCCGATCTGCGGATCGATAGGGCCGAGCACGGCGTGTTTGTTGAGCACGATTTCGCGCGCCGCCATGGCGATCAGCGTGCCGCCCGACATGGCGAAATGCGGCACGTAGACGGTCGTCTTCGCCGGGTGCGCCTTCAGCGCCCGCGCGATTTGCAGCGCCGGCAGCACGAGCCCGCCCGGCGTATGCAGCACCATCTCGATCGGCGTGTTCGCCGGCGTCGTGCGGATCGCTTCGAGGACATCTTCGGAATCGTTGAGGTCGATATAGCGAAGCTGCGGAATGCCAAGGAGGCCCATCGGCTCTTGCCGGTGAACGATCGCGATGATGCGCGACTTGCGCTTCTTCTGGATCGCCGCAAAGCGCCGCTCAAGCTCCGCCGCGCGGCTGCGCCGCGCCATGGCGGGCAGCAGGAAGAAGAAGACGATGAAAAATAGAAACGGCAGCGCGCCGATCAGTTCATCCATATTCTTGCGTCTCCCCTGGGCGGCCTCAGACGTCCGCGCCGGCGGAAGCCGGGCCCGTCTTCGATTTCATGTCGATGTTGAGATAGTTGACGGCGAAAATGACGGCGGCGACCAGCTCCGTCGTCGCGTCGCTTTGCGCATAGGTCGCCAGCGCCTTGATGTGCCAGCCATGCGTTTTGGCGATCCAGATCGCGGATTTGTACGGCGTACCGCTGATCTCGCCGATGTCGAAGGCGCCGGCGATCGGCGCGTCAAGATCTGCGGTCGTGGTTCCGGCGTCCTTGTCTTCGATTTCGACCGTGACGACCGGCAACACGCCTTTCAGCTGGAAGCTGCGGCGCATCGAGGCGACGGCCGCCGCCGCGTGATCCTCGACAGAGACATCCGGATAGTAGGAAGCATAGATCGTGACGGCCGCAGCGCCGCCATTCGCGTAATTGCAGGAAACATCGCGGTTCGCCTGATCGTAGACGGTCACGTCCTTGAGGCTGAGAACAGACTTCTTCTCGGCGGTGCTGAAGTCGAAATTGATCGGACATTCGAGGCCGCTCTCGACATGGATGAGGCGGTCATCCTGCCGGCGCCAGCCTGCGGGCAAGCTCTCAGCAATGAGCGCGCGCGGCGTCTCGACCGCCGGAACGGAGAGAACCTTGCCGTTCGACAGAAAGAGACGTCCGGTGAAGAGCGCGTCCGCTTTCGTCCCATGCTCTGACGCCGTCAGCGGACCGGCGGCTGTGGATGCTGCCGCTGCTTTCAGCCGTTCGACGGACGCTTCGGTCGCCGGCAGCGCGTCAAGGTCGCCGGCGCTTGCGAACAGCCCGGAGACGCGCGCAGCGCCGATCGCGCCGCCCGCGCCGTAACTCGGCGTCTCGCACGCCGAAAGACCGAGCCCCGCAGAGCACGCCGCGACGATAATGGCTGGAAACTTCAAGCAACGCCCCTCGACACCCACGCCTGTTCACAAGCCCTCCCCAGGGGCGAACAACCGGTACTCTGTCCGATCTTTGACCGGGGTGCGAGTCCCGCCGCGCCGTTAACCAACCTCGGCGGCGCGCCAGTGGCCGAGCAGCAACTTTGACAGCTCCTCGGGCGCATCTTCCTGAAGCCAATGGCTGGCGTTTGCGATGCGGGCATAGGTCCAGACGCCGTCAATATAGTCGCCGGACCGGACCATCTGCTCCTCGACGAGGTATTTCTCTCCCGCCGACCAGACCCCAAGCGTCGGAAGGCCGACCCGTTCGGGACCGCGCGAGCCTTCCCTCGGCGGGGACAGCATACGGCCGATGCTGATATTCGCCCGGTACCAGTTGAGCCCGGCGGTGAGCCGGCCGGGCCGTGAGAGGAGGCGGATCGTCGCGTTGGGATCGCGGGCGCCGTTCCAATGTTCGCGCAGCAGCGCCCAGTCGTCGCGGCGGTACAGCCATTCGCAAACGCCGGCGAGCTGATGGACGAGGATGTAGAAACTGCGCCGCTTCTGTTCGGCTCCCGCGGAGAGAAACGCGCGCATATGTCCGACCGACAGCGCCGACAGTGAGAAAAACCTCTCCGGCTTTTGCGCAGCAAGAAACCACGCGACCGGCGCGCCGAAATCATGACCGACAAGATGGGCCCGCTTGATGTTGAGCGCGTCGAGGATCGCGATCACATCAACCGCGGCGCCGGTCTCGATGTCGTAGTCCTTGACGCGCGCCGCCATGTCCGTCTCGCCGAACCCGCGCATGTCCGGCGCGATGACGCGGTAGCCGCCCGCGACGAGGAAGGGCGTGACGCGCTCCCAGACCGCGGAACTATCTGGAAACCCGTGCAGCAGGATCGCCGCCGGCGCCTTTGGGTCGCCGGCATCGCGAACAAAGTGCGTAAGGCCGTTCGCGGCGATGCGATGGGTGCGTTGGCCAAGGTTCATCTGGACTAAAACGGCGCCGCCCGGGCGATGAGCGCTGGCGCGTCGATCAGCGCTTCGGACGCGCCGTAGCCGTAGCTGCGCGCGTCGGGGTCTAAGCGGGCGTTGCAGAAGCCGTCGAAGACGAAATCCGGCGCGACGCCGTAGAGCGCGGCGGCTTGGAGCGCTAGCCCTAAATCCTCCGCAAAGGCGCGCGCCGAACTTTCGGTGAGGGCGCCCGGCTCCAGCCATTCGGCGAGCCTCTTGGCGTGACGGTCATAATGACCGTTCGTCCCTTGCGCTTTCGCCACTTCACCGACGACCGCTTCGAGGCTGTCCGGTTCGCGCCCGATCGCGCGGAGGATGTCGAGCGCGATCACGTTGCCGGACCCCTCCCAGATCGCATTGAGGGGCGAGGCGCGAAAGTAGCGCGCCATCACGCCTTCCTCGATGAAGCCGGCGCCGCCATGACATTCGAGCGCCTCATAGACGAAACCCGGCTGGCGTTTGCAGGTCCAGTATTTCGCGATCGGCGTCGCAAGCCGGATGAAAGCCGCCTCGCCGTCATCATTCGCCGCGTTATCGAAGCCTCGCGCGACCCGGAAGGCGAGGGCGGTCGCCGCCTCCGACTCGAGCGCGAGATCGGCAAGCACGCGCGCCATCGCCGGCTGGTCGATCAGCTTCTTCTGGAAGGCGCTGCGATGCTCCGTATGCCACAAGGCCTGCGCGAGGCTCGCCCGCATGCCGGCCGCTGAGCCGACAATGCAGTCGAGCCGCGTGTGCTGCACCATGTCGATGATGGTGCGCACCCCGCGCCCCGGCTCGCCGATAATCTCGGCATGGGCGCCGTGATACTCGATCTCCGATGACGCGTTGGCGCGGTCGCCGAGTTTGTCCTTGAGCCGCATGATATGCATGGCGTTGCGCTCGCCGTTCGGCTTCCAGCGCGGCACGAGGAAACAGGAGAGCCCTTCCTCGGCGTAGGCGAGCGTCAGGAAGGCGTCGCACATCGGCGCCGAACAGAACCATTTGTGCCCGGTGAGCGACCAGTGATCGCCCTGACGCTCCGCGCGCGTCGTGTTGGCGCGCACGTCGGAGCCGCCCTGTTTCTCGGTCATCGCCATGCCGATCGTCACGGCGTGTTTCTCGGTCGCCGGAATGAAACGGCGATCATAAGCGAGGGCCGTTGCGCGCGGGATCCATTCATCCGCCAGACGCGGCTCGTGCAGCAGCGCCGGCGCCGCGGCGTACGTCATCGACATCGGGCAGCAGACGCCGCCTTCGGCCTGCCCCATCAGGAAGAGCAGCGCCGAGTGAAAAACGTGACCCGCATGATCGACGGTCCAGGCGCCCGCCGCCACGCCCGCCGATAATCCTAGGTCCATCAGCGCGTGATAGGCGGGGTGAAATTCAACTTCGTCGAGCCGATGCCCATAACGGTCGAAGCTCTTGAGAACCGGCGAGTTGCGGTTGGCGAGATGGCCCCACTCGATCACCTCGGCCGAGCCGCAGCGGGCGCCGAACGCCGATAGTCGTTCTTCATGCGCTTCCCCGCCGCCAGCCTCGACCGCGCCCATGAGGGCGGCGTCGTTGTCAAAAAGGTTGATGTCCTCGAAAGGCGGCGGCTGATTCGTGACCTCATGCGTTGCGAGGCTCTGGCGGGGGCGAAAATACGGCATGGCGGTCTCCGGGTCCGCAAAGGGACGAGCGTGAGCGTGACTTCTATCGCGCTTCGGGGTCGCGGCGTAGGCTGCCATGCAGCGGGAGGATCAAGAAATGGCCGAGGCCACCCTGGTTGAGTTCGTGAAGTCGGCGCTGGCGCTCGGCGAGAGCCGGGCGCGCATCGCTGAGGTTCTGAAGAAAGCCGGCTGGCCCGCCGACCAGGTGGAGGACGCGCTCGGCGCCTTCGCCGACGTCGATTTTCCGGCGCCGGTGCCGAAGCCCAAGGCCTATGGGTCGGCGCGCGAGGCCTTCCTCCTGATCGTCTATTTTTCGCTTCTCGGCATGGTGGCGACGCAGGTCGGCGGCCTCGCCTTCGCGTGGATCGACCGGTACTTCGCGGATGAACTCACCGCGAGCAGCTACGGCTATCAATGGGCGACTTCGGGGATGCGCTGGTCGATCGCCTCGCTGCTCGTCGGCTATCCGATATTCCTCTTTCTCGGCTGGCGCCTCGCCGCGAAGAAGCGGCGCGATCCGGACCGGCGTCGGAGCCGCGTGCGCGCCTGGCTCACCTATGTGACGCTCATCTTTGCCGCCGGCGCGCTGATCGGCGATCTCGTCGCGGTGGTCTATCAGTTTCTTGAAGGCGGCTTGACGACGCGTTTCGCGGCGAAGGCGGGCGTCGTCGGCGTGATCTCGGCGGCGATCCTCTGGAATTTCTCGCGCGAGGCGGAACGCACCTCCGGCGGCGTCGATCTCGCCGGTCAGGCGCTCGCCCTCCTTTCAACGCTCGCCGTCATCGCATTGGTCGGCTGGGCGTTCACAGTTGTCAGAAGTCCCACCGCCGCGCGCGAGCGCGTCAGCGACGAAACGCGCGTGACGAACCTCATCGCGATGACGCGGCTCGCCGATTGTCATCTGACCTATTTCGGCGCCCTGACCGCCGATTTCCCTTCCATGCATGCGGCGCTGACCGAGCTTGGCGGGCGCCAGCCGATCGCCGGCGGATGCACCGAGCCCTATCCTTATGATCCTTCCACGGGCGCCGATTATCGCTATCGCCTGCTCGCCAGCGACACTTACGAGCTCTGCGCGACGTTCGAGGGCGGCTGGCCGGAAGGCGATGGGACGGACGCGCCGGCCCGGCGCACGTTCAGCAACTACTACGCCGAAGGCAAAGAACAGCGCGCGCTGCAATTGCCGGAATCCGCCGGCGAGACATGTTTCGAAATCGACGCGGTGAAGTTCAAGAGCGACATCGATCCTCGCGTCGGCGAAGTCGTTTCCGAAGATCCGCCAACGCCCGTGGAGGAGGTTACGGAAGAACAGCTCTAACTTTCATGTCAGATCAATCCCGAGGACCGCTGAAAGCTCGGCGATCGCCGGCTGCACGTCGCCGAAGGGAACCTTGATCGTCCGCATGCCCATCGCCTGAGCAGGTTTGAGATTCACGCCGAGATCGTCGAGGAAAATGCAGGCGGAAGCGGGCAGGGCGAGCCTTACGAGCATCATGTCGTAAATGCGCGGCTCTGGCTTCCTGACGCCCGCTTTCGACGATTCGATCACATGATCGAACAGCGAGAACACCTCGGCGATGGCGGCCTCGCCTTTGGCCTTGCGCTCGCTGCGGACGGGGTCGAGCCCCTCAAAATTGTTGGTGATGCAACCGGTCTTGAGGCCCGCTTGCTTCACCCGGCGCAACGCCTCGACCATTTCCGGCTTCAGCGCCACATCGAGGAGCGCCACGAAGTCCCGGCCGCTGATTTCGTGGCCCGCTGCGCGCGTCTCAGCGGCGAACAGAGCGTCAAACGCCTCAAAAGAAATTTCGGCGCGTTCGAAGCGGGCGAACGCTCCCTGGTGCAGGTTTGACTTGATGACGCCGCCGATGAAGCGCTCGGGCAGCCCGCGCCTTTCTTCATAGATCGCGAAATTCTCGACAGGCGATGTCGTGAACACGCCGCCGAAGTCGAAGATGACCGCTTTGAAGCCGTCGGCGCTCACGCCGCGCGCGGCTTCATTCCGAAGCGCTTGGCGACGAAGGCGTCGACCATGCGCTTCGGCAGCAGGTTCGGCAGCGTCCACATGGAGAATTTGTTTCTGAGGATCGCGTAGCGCGTTTTCGGCTTTGGATCAGTGAGGATGCCGAGCACCAGCCCGCCGACCTCTTCCGCTTCGAGGCCCTGTTCGCCGAAGGACTGCATCATGCCCTTCATGCGTTCGAGGTCGGCGAAATACTCCGTGTTCCGGTACTGCTCGAAATCGAGATCGTCCGCCTTCGCCCAGATCGGCGTCTTGATGGCGCCGGGGCCGACGATGACGACGTCGATCCCGTGCGGCGTCAGTTCGCGGCGGAGACTCTCCGACATCGCCTCCAGCGCGTGTTTCGACATCGCGTAGGGCGACATGAAGGGCGAGGCCATCTTTCCGGCGACGGAACTCATATTGACGATGCGACCTCGCGGCCCCTTCTGGGCCTTATCGGCGCCGAGCAACGGCAGGAACGCCTTCGTCGCCCTGATCGGCCCGTAGACGTTGATATCGATCTGACGTTTTAGATCATCCAAGTTGAGATGGGCGACCGGACCGCCGACGGCGACGCCTGCATTGTTGACGAGCGCGCCGAGCGTCGCGCCGCCGAGCGCTGTCTTCACCGCGGCCGCGCCGCGGGCGATGCCTGCTTCGTCCGTCACATCGAAAATCAGCGGTGTAAAATTCTGGCCCAGCGCCGTGGACGCTTCCTGCGCATCCTTTTCTTTCCGCACGCTGCCGAAAACGCGCCATCCGGCATCCGTCAACGACTTTGCGATCGCGCGCCCGATGCCGGTCGATACGCCGGTGACCACTGCAGACTTATTAGGTAGGCTCATGTTTTCTCCACGACAGGTTTCACCCAGGCGAGACGTTCTTCAATCATGTAGTCGCTGCGCGGCGCAAAAGGCGAGGGGTCCTTGAAAACGCCGATCAGGAAATGCGTCTCTCCGGGCCACTTCTCACTCTGGTACGTCAGGGGCGTGCCGCAGGATTTGCAGAAACCGCGCTTGACCGCCGTGGAACTCGCGTAAAGGCAGGGGCTCTCGTCCGTCCATTCGACCTGCTCCGATGGAAAGCCGACCCAGGTCGAGTACGCCGCGCCAGTCGTGCGTCGGCAGCTGTCGCAATGGCACGCCGATACGAATTTCGGCGCCCCGGCGGCGCGGAAGGCGACGCGCCCGCAATGGCAGGCGCCCGCGTGGGCGCCGTTCACAATCCCATCGCTTTCGCCATGTCGGCGTTCTTCGCCATCATCGACTGGAAAGCGGGCCGCGCCTTGAGGCGTTCGACGTAAGTCTTGATCGCGCCTTCGTTGGGCACGGCGCCGAACAGAGTCGCGAAATTGAGCGTCGATCCCATCACGACATCGGCGGCGGAGAATTTCTCACCGAGCAGGTAGGGGCCATTCGATAGCGCATGCGCGATCGACGCCATCACACGGTCGTAATCGCCGTGTCCGACAGCGCCGGCATTCTCACGCGCGACTTTACCAAGCTTGTCGAGCATCATCGGCTCGATGCAGGAGGGGGCGAAGAACATCCAGCGGTAATAGGCGCCGCGCTGCGAATCGGCCGGCGCCGGGGCGAGGCCCTTTTCCGGGAACTGGTCGGCGAGATAGGCGCAGATGGCGGCCGATTCCGTGACGATCACGCCCTTGTGTGTCAGCGCCGGCACTTTGCCCATCGGGTTGAGTTTGAGATAGTCCTGCGTGCGTCCTTCGCCCTTGCGCAGATTGACAAGCTTCACGGTGCAGACATCGCCGAGCTCTTCGCTCATCCACAAGGTCGTGCCGCCGCGCGTCTGCGGCATGTGATAAAGAACCGGGCGGTCGGACATCGCGTGCTCCTAAAGCGTTTCGCGCGTCGCTTCATAAAGGGCGATCGCGGCGGCGTTCGAGACGTTAAGACTTTCCATCGCTCCCGCGATCGGAATGCGATAGAGCGCGTCGCAGGTCTCGCCGACGAGCTGGCGAAGTCCCGCGCCCTCCGCGCCGAGAACGATCGCGATCGGCTGGTTCTTCGGCAGGCGCACGATCGGCAGCGCGCCGTCACCGGCAAGACCTGCGCAGTGATAGCCAAGGTCTTTGAGCGCCTCGAGCGCGCGGGAGATGTTGACCGCCTTCACGCAGGGAAGCGTTTCAACGGCGCCGGCGGCGGCTTTCGCCAGCGCGCCCGAGAGCCGCGGCGTCCGCCGGTCCTGCACGATCGCGGCGCGCGCGCCGAACGCGGCGGCGGAACGGAAGACGGCGCCGATATTCTGCGGGTCGGTTATCTGGTCGAGCACGACGACAGGCTGGCGGGCGCCGTCCGGCGCGCACACGTCCTTAAGACGCGCGCGCTCAAGATCGAAAGCTTCTATGGCGAGGCCCTGATGCACGGCGCCCGGCTGCAACAGCCGGTCGATCGCGTCGGGACGGGTGTCCTCAAGAAGCGCGAGGCGCTCGTCCGAAAGATTCAACGACTTCAGCCAGTCGAACGCGTTCTTGGTGGCATAGCCGCGCTTGATGCGGCGCGCAGGGTTCGCGAGCGCAGCCGCCGCTGCGTGCCGGCCGTACAGCCACAACGCGCCGTCGTCCGGTTTCGGACGTTCTTGGCGGTCCTGTTTTCGGCGCCGGTCGGATCGTCGCTGCGGCTGCATCGGCGCTCCTATACCGACTTGCCGCACGCCGTGAAACAAGGACGCGGTCACCGTCGCGCGCCCGGTTGCGCGTCGCAGCCCCCCCCGCTATAGACCGCCCGCTCCCCGCGCCGGGGCGACCTGGCAAGTTGACTTGAAGAAAGCGCCTCCGCGGCGTCGATCGGACGGTTCCCGTGGAAGGGTGGGAGAGTGGCTAAATCCAGCAGACTGTAAATCTGCCGCCTTCGGGCTACGCTGGTTCGAATCCAGCCCCTTCCACCAGCTTCTGCGCTCTAAGCGGCTCTTTCAGTGATCGTAACCGATCACCGAAAGGTATCCTCGCTTCGCCGCGGGCGCGCAGTCGCGCTAGCCGGTTCTCGATGAGTCAAGATCATCGAAAACCGGTATCAGCGGCCCCGGCTTCACCCGTCCAGCGCGAAGACCACGAGTTCATCGCCGGGCCTCGTGCCCATGCGGGCGTATCCGCCCGAGAAGATCGCGACGTACTGCTTCCCTTTCCACATATAAGTCATGGGCGT
>CAZNXR010000051.1:0-1508 GCA_964576815.1 uncultured Caulobacterales bacterium
CCGCGCTGTTCGCCGCCGGCGCGCCGCCCGCCCGCATTTATCGGACGCCGGTCGCTATCGCCCCGCCCGTCGGCAAACCTTGGGTAGGCTTCGGCGGCGTCGTCCGCTGCAAGCTTTATGACCGCCGCGCGGCGCGCGCGCCCGACCATCAAGCGTGGGACCAGTTCGACATTCCTGCGGGCGAACCCGTCGGCGTCCTGACGGCGCCGATCCTTCATTACGCGTTCACCGACGCCGGCCACCTCATCGACAAGCTCAACCGCAATTCGACGACGCGCGCGACTGCGCTGGCGCCGAAACCCCTGCCGGTTCTCATTCTCAGGATTTTTTTCGGCCTGCCCTTCTATGTCGGCAAGCGCTATCTCCTCGATGGGCTGTTCCGCGGCGGCGTTTACGGCTTCGCCTTTTCGATGATGTCGGGGTTCGGGCGCTGGATGCGCGATGTGAAGATGTATGAACGCGTCATGCGTAACCGCGAAAAATGACGGCGCCCTTCGGCGCGCTTGCGCCCTCGCCTTTCGCGCAATCGATACGGCAAGCGGCGGAGCGGCTGCCCGACGGGTTTATCGGCAAACGCGCGGCCTCGCTCCTCTTGCGCGCCGCGGGCGGCAAATCGCGCCGGCCTTTCGACGTGACGGTGTTCGATACGGAGCGCGCGCGGCTGCACCCTTACGACAATATCAGCGAGAAGCGCGTCTACATCACGCCGCAATTCTGGGAGGCGGAAGAGCGCGCGGCGCTGGCGAACTTGATCGCGCAAGGGACAGGGCCGTTCCGGTTCCTCGATGTCGGCGCCAATGCCGGGCTCTACACGCTGTTTGCACGCGCGCAGGCGCGGCGCGCGGGAAGGCCCTTTAAAGCGATCTGCGTCGAGCCCGCGGCGGAGATGCTGGCGCGCCTCCGGTTCAATCTGGCCGCGTCAACGGCGGAAAGCGACGTCTGCGTGTTCGACTGCGCCGCGGGCGCACGCGAGGGCGCCAGCGCCTTCCGAACGGACGAACGAAACCGAGGCGAGAGCCGGCTGGGGGCCGAGGGGACGCGCGACGTCCGCGTGCGCCCCCTCGCCGCGCTGATCGAGGAGGCAGGCGCCGCGCGGATCGACGCGATGAAGATCGACGTCGAGGGCGGCGAGGCGGCGGCGCTCAAGGGCCTGTTCGACGGCGCCGGCGAACGCTTTCGCCCTCGCTTCATCATCGCCGAACTGGCGCATTCGGGGCCGCTGGCCGCAGCGCTCGGCGTCGAAGGCTATAGAGAAACCATCCGTACACGGCGGAACGGCGTATTCGAGCGCGGGTGATCAGCCACTATAGTAGTCCTTCACGAACAGCCGCTCTTCGATCCCTGACTTCCGGTAGCCGCCTTCTTCCGCCGTCTGGCGGGGCGGGAGGCCGATCGGCCGGAACGCGTCTTCGTTGTATTCATAGGGAATGCAATCGAGGATCGAGCGTATGCTGTTCAGCCGCGCCTTCTCCTTGTCGTTTCCGTCGATCGAGCGCCACGGCGCATAG
>CAZNXR010000051.1:1608-10495 GCA_964576815.1 uncultured Caulobacterales bacterium
GTTCAGCCGCGCCTTCTCCTTGTCGTTTCCGTCGATCGAGCGCCACGGCGCATAGTCCGTGTGCGTATTTTCAAGCACGGCGTTCCGGAATTTGGAGAACTCCGCCCAGCGCTTGCGGCCCTCAAGGTCGATCGGCGACAGCTTCCAGCGCTTTCTGGGGTCGCAGGCGCGGTCCTGAAAACGCTTCTCCTGCTCCGCCGCCGAGACGTGGATCCAGTATTTCAGCAGGATCGTTCCCGACGAGACGAGCATGCGTTCGAATTCCGGAACCTCCTTCATAAAGGCGTCGTATTGCGCCGGCGTGCAGAAACCCATCGCCGGCTCGACGACCGCGCGATTGTACCAGGACCGGTCGAAGAGAACGATTTCGCCGGCGGCGGGCAGATGCGCGACATAGCGCTGGAAATACCACTGCGTCGCTTCGCGGTCTGAGGGTTTGGGGAGCGCGACGACGCGCCAGATGCGCGGGTTCATGCGGTGCATGATCGTTTTGATGACGCCGCCCTTTCCCGCCGCATCGCGCCCTTCGAAAACGATCGCGACCTTCATCCCCTTGCGCGCGACCGTTTCCTGCAGCTTGGCGAGTTCGAATTCGAGATCGTCGAGCTCCTTCTCGAACTTGTCTTTTTTCACGAGATGACCTCCGCTCCGGCGAGATCGAACAGGTAATCGCGGCGGCAGAACTCGCAGCTTACCGTTATGCGCCCCTCCTCCGCCATGTCGGCGAGATCATCGGCCGAATAGCGGGCGAGCACCGCCGATATTTTCCGGGCGTTGCAGGAGCATTCCGCGCGCAACGGCTTGGCGTCGAACACCCGGACCCCGTCTTCATGGAAGAGACGGTAGAGGAGATCTTCAGCTGTCAGAGCGGGATCGAGGAGTTCATCAGCCTGCGTCGTATTGAGGAAGGCGGCCGCCCGGTTCCACGCTTCCTCATCGTCCGGCGACGTCAGCGCCGCTTCGCCGCGCTCGCGCGCGCCGCCCTCGCCCGGCATGAACTGCACGATGACGCCGCCCGCGCGCCAGACTTCGTTTCCGCCGGGGCGGCGCGCCTTGCCGACGGCTAGCCTGACCGCAGTCGGGATCTGCTCTGACTGGGCGAAATAGCCGATCGCCGCTTCTTCAAGCGTCCTGCCCTCGATCGGCGTCACGCCTTGATAGCGCTCCATGTCAGGTCCCTGGTCGATCGTGATCGCAAGGTGTCCCTTGCCCATCAGGCTCGCGAGCCCGCGCCCGCTCGCCGGCCCGGCGACCGAGGCCGTGGCGCGGATCGCGCCGTCGGAGACATAGTCGGCGACCAGCATCCGGATGTCGCCGTCGCCTTGCGCCTGGAAGATGAGCTTGCCGTCGAATTTCAACGCGGCGCCCATCAGGGCGGCGAGCACGGCGGCTTCGCCGAGCAGTTCGGACGTCGCTGCATTGAAGCCGTGCGGCCTCAGAACGGCGTCGACGGCGGGGCCTAGGCGAACGATCCGTCCACGGACCGACCCTCGGCCGACCTGAAACGGCAGGATGAAATCGTCGCGCATCAGCTTTTCAGCTTGTAGCCGGATTTGAGGAGCAGGTAGCTCCAGCCCCCGAGCAAAACCGTGACGACGAGCGACACGATCGCGCCGAGGAGGAGCGGCGCCTCGGCGGCGCCGGTGAAGCCGGCGCGAAAGCCGTCGATCAGGTAAAAGACCGGGTTGAAATGGCTGAAGGTCAGGAACGGTTCGGGCAACGCGCGGACGGCGTAGAACGTCCCTGAGAGGAATGTCAGCGGCGTGATGACGAAATTGTTGACCGCCGCAAGCTGGTCGAACTTGTCGGCCCAGACGCCGCCGACGATGCCGAGGAACCCGAACATCAGCGAGGCGAGCGTCGCGAAGTAGAGGACAAGGAAGATATTCTCGATCCCCATCGGCGAGGAGGAGCCCGCCATGAAGGCCGCGCTTGTCGCGGCGGTGACGGCGCCGACAAGAAGCCCGCGCGCCGCCGCGCCGACGACAAAGGCGACCGTCAGTTCGCCGGCCGACAAAGGCGGCATCAGCACATCGACGATCGAGCCTTGCACCTTGCCGATGATGATCGAGGAAGAAGAGTTGGCGAAGGCGTTCGTCAGGATCGCCATCATCACGAGGCCGGGCGCGAGAAATTCGACATAGGGAACGCCGCCGACATCGGCGCGCCCGCCCATCGCCTGCATGAACACGAGGAGAAAGAGGAGGGTCGAAATAACCGGCGCGACGATCGTCTGGAAAGACACTTTCAGGAAGCGCCGGATCTCTTTCTCAAGGAGCGTTTGGAGACCGAGCCAGTTGACGCGGCCGAACCGGCGCTCGCCGAAAGCGAGAAGCTTTTGCGGGCCGGCTTCGGCCGCCGGCGCCTCGGCGCCAGTGAGGAGCGTATCGATCATCTGGGACCTGTTGCGCGGCAGAAAACCAAGGGTCAAGGAGCCGGTTACGGGACCCTCGATCCTACCAGATTTTGTGTGCAAAATTGGCGGCATGCGCCATGTTGTAATTTCGCGAGCGTAAGATACTATATTTAGGGTGCGCCGCTGGGCGGAGGCTAGGCGCCACAAGATATTGTGAACTGAGCAGGCAACGGGCTGGCGCGGTCGGCCAGCCAAGTGGACCCGGAACCCGGGTTCCTGAAAACACAAAAGGGAGCGGCGCGATGGCGTGGAATGACGAGCGGGTCGAGCTTTTGAAGAGGTTCTGGGCGGAAGGGCTGTCAGCGAGCCAGATCGCCTCAAAGATGGGCGGGGTCACCCGTAATGCGGTGATCGGCAAGGTGCACCGGCTCGGCCTTTCAGGGCGCGCCGCGCCGGCCAAGCCGCAGCGCGGATGCGATCACGTGAGCGAAGTCGTCGAACCGGCGCCCGCGGTGTTCGCCCGCAAGGCGACGCATTCGATCATCGACGAGCCGGAATTCGTCGCGCCGGTGATCCTGTCGACAGGCGACATGACGACGGTCGCGACCCTCAAAGGCAACATGTGCAAATGGCCGATCGGCGATCCGGCCAAGGACGATTTCCATTTCTGCGGCCAGTCCGCGCCGACGGGGAAACCCTATTGCGCCTATCATGCGAACCTCGCCTTCCAGCCGGCGCAGCGCCGCCCGGACAGGCCCGCCGCGCCGCCGCAGCGCATCATCGCCGACACCAAACGGCGCGTTGCGGGGTAATACCGGGTTTCGGTGACCTCGACTCATCGAAGCCCGGCAAGCGCGCACGACAAGCGAAGCGAGGTTACCTTTCGGTGATCGGTCACAATCGCTGAAAGAGCTTATTTGAGCTGGTTGCGACCGATATGAGCGGAATTTCCTTCCGCTTATCCCCGCGCAAGCGGGGATCCAGAACCGCGAGCGCCGCCCTCTGGGCCCCTGGATTCCCGCTTGCGCGGGAATGAGCGGGGGGGGGGCGACCCAGTCTGCTAGCAACTTGCGTAGGCGACGAACGCGCAGTCCGCCTTTGACCATGCGCGGCGGAGGGATGGCGGCTGGGATCGGGTCAGGATCACGCCGGCGCGCAAGCTGCAATCGCCACCGACGCGATCAACGCCACCGACGCGATCAACGGCGCAAGCCCGGACCTACGACAAATCCAGCGAATACCCCGCCGCCCGCACCGTGCGGATGGGATCGGCGTGATCGAATTTCGTCAGCGCCTTCCTGAGGCGCCCGACATGAACGTCGACGGTTCTGACTTCGACGAAGACATCCGAACCCCAGACGGCGTTCAACAGTTGCTCGCGCGAGAAGACGCGGCCCGGATGCTGGATGAGATGGTCGAGGAGGCGGAACTCCGTCGGGCCGAGGTGAATTTCCTTTTCGTCGCGCCAGACGCGGTGCGCGGTGCGATCGACCCGGATGTCGCCGTAATTGACGGCGTCTTCGACGAGCGCCGGGCGGATGCGGCGCAGGACGGCGCGCACGCGCGCGATCAGCTCCGCCGTCGAAAAAGGTTTCGTCAGATAATCGTCGGCGCCGGTTTCAAGGCCGCGAATGCGATCTGCTTCCTCCGACCGCGCGGTCAGCATGATGATCGGCAGGTTGCGCGTTTCCTGCGACTGCCTCAGACGGCGGCAGACTTCGAGCCCTGAAATCTTCGGCAGCATCCAGTCGAGAATGACGATGTCGGGATGGTACTCGCCGACCTTCAACAGCGCGTCCTCGCCGTCCTTGGCGATGCGCGTGTCGCAGTCTTCTTTCGACAGGTTGTAATCGAGAAGCGTCGCGATCGCTTCCTCGTCCTCGACGATCAGCACCTTGGTTCGCGTCATGGCGTTCTCGACGGCGCGCCGGGCTCCTCGCCCTTCGGCCGCTCCTCCGCGAAATAGACGCCGGTTTCGACGAAATGGATCGCTTCCGCGATGTTCGTCGCGTGATCGCCGATGCGCTCGAAATTCTTCACGATGAAGAGGAGATGCACGCCGGGATTGATCTGTTTCTGGTCGCCCGTCATCGCCTTGACGACATCGCCGTAGAGCGAACTGTAAAGTTCGTCGAGATCGTTGTCGCCGCGCCAGACCGCGGCGGCGGCGTCGATATTGCCGGCCTGATAGGCGTTGAGAATGTCGGAAAGCTGGCGAAGGCTGGCGCGGCCCATGCGCACGACGCCCGAGACTGTCGAAGACGGCGGCGTTTCAAGCGCCACCGCGACCGTACGCCGCGCGACGTTCTTGGCGAGGTCGCCGACGCGCTCCAGCTCGGCGGCGAGCTTCATCAGGCTTGCGGCTTCGCGGAACTGCCGGTCGGTCAGCGACCCTGCGCGCAAGATCGCCATCGCGCCGTCATCGACGCGCGCGTGAAAGGCGTCGACCTTGACGTCCGCCTTCACGATGCGCTCGGCGAGCGCCACGTCGCGGCGTTCGAGCGCGCCGATCGCTTCGCTCAGCTGGGTTTCGACGAGTGCGGCCATCTGCGCGAACTCGCCCCCCAAAGTCCGAAGCTGGGCGGCCGATAGAGGCGCGATCGAGGCCATCGTCATGAAGAACCCGTCGTCATGAAACTGTCATCCGGTCTTGTCAGGCGACGCAGTCATTGCGCCGGATTATGTGACAGATTCTTGTCCGCCACGAGCGTTTTCGGCCGCGCCCCACGAAATCGGCGGCATGCTGCTGGCGGCGGGAAGATAGCAGTTGAAAGCGGTGCCGCCGCCCGGACGGCTTTCAAGCTGCAAACCGCCCCGATGGCGGTTCATGATGTGCTTGACGATGGCGAGGCCAAGGCCGGTGCCGCCCGCCTTTTTGCTGCGATCGACGCTGACCCTGTAGAAGCGCTCGGTCAGGCGCGGCAGCGCCGAGCGCTCGACACCGGGGCCGAAATCGCGAACCTGCACGAAAATCAGCTCCTCGGGCGAGACGCCGAGGCGCGCGGCGATTTGCGCGGGTCCGTCGCCGGCGCGGAAGGCGACATCCCCGCCCGCTTCTGCGATCGACGGCGACAGTCCGCGGCCCGCCTTGATCTTTATCATCGCCGGATCGCCGCCGTATTTGAGCGCGTTGTCGACAAGGTTTTGGATCGCCTGAAAGAGCTCGTCATGCTCGCCGATCACACGCAACGGGCCGCCGGCGACGTTCTCGAAATCGACGATCGCCGCCGATTGCTCCAGAACCGGGCGCAGGCTGTCGAGGACGTCTTCGGCGAGCGCGGCGACATCGACGATCTCGCGCGGGGGAACGTGTTCGTGAAGCTCGATGCGCGACAGCGACATCAGGTCCGAGACGAGGCGCTGCATGCGTTCGGCCTGCGCTTGCATGATGGCGAGGAAGCGGTCGCGCGCCTCGGGATCGTCCTTGGCGTGCCCTTTCAGCGTTTCGATGAAGCCGAGGAGCGAGGCGAGCGGGGTTCTAAGCTCATGGCTCGCCGAAGCGATGAAGTCGGCGCGCATCTGTTCGACGCGGCGCTCGCTCGTCAGGTCGCGCACGAAGACGAGCACGCGATCGACGGGGCGCGCATCGCCGATCGGCGCGATGAAGGCGCGGCAGTGACGTTCGACGGAACCGGTCGTCGTGAATTCTACGGCGCGCGGCGGCTCGCCCTTCGTGGCCGCTTCGGCCGCCTCGAACACGTTTGGCGCCCGCAACGCCGCCGCGAAGTGCCGGCCTTCGAGCGCTTTGACGCCGATGAATTCCTCCGCGGCCGGATTGGCGTGCTCGATAAGGCCGCCGGCGTCGAGGATGAAGAGGGGTTCGGGAAGCGCCTGCGCGACGCCGCGCGCAAGACGAAGGGTCGACAGCTCCGTTTCCTTCGCGCCGATTTCGGACGCGACGAGGCGCTCGACGGGCTTGGCCCATTCGCGCCCCGAGGAGAGCCAGTAGCGCACGCCGAGCGCGGCGCAGTACGCAACCCACGCCGCGACCGGCAGCCACAGGTTCGACGCAACGCCCGACCCCATGATGACGACGGCAATCCCCGCCGCGATCGCCGCGCCCCAGAGAAAATCGCGCGCGCGAACGTCGGCGGCGGCCTGGCGGATCAGCGCGGCGAGGTCGTCTTCGGCGTTCATCCCGTCAGCGCGCCCTCTCCCCGGCGATAAAGCTGTCGATGCGCTTTTCGAGAACCGACAGCGGCACCGCGCCGTTTTCGAGCGCGGCGTCATGGAAGCGGCGGATGTCGAATTTGGCGCCCAAAGCCTTCGTCGCGCGCGCGCGGAGCTCCTTGAATTTCAATTCGCCGATCTTGTAGGCGAGCGCCTGTCCCGGATTGGAGATGTAGCGATCGACTTCGGCCGTGATGTTGTGTTCGGAGAGCGCCGTGTTCTCCGTCATGAAGGCGATCGCCTGATCGCGCGTCCAGCCTTTCGCGTGAAGCCCCGTATCGACGACGAGACGGCAGGCGCGCCACATTTCGTAGGAAAGCCGCCCGAAATTCGAATAGGGGTCCTGATAGAACCCGGCGTCAAGACCGAGGCTTTCGGCGTAAAGACCCCAGCCCTCGATGAACGCGGTGAAGCCGCCGAATTTCCGGAACTCCGGCAGGTCGAGCTCCTGGGAGAGCGCGATCTGGAAATGATGGCCGGGCACGGCCTCATGCAGCGTCAGCGCTTCGACCTCGTAGAGCGGGCGGGTGTCGAGCTTTGAGGTGTTGACGCGGTAGACGCCCGCGCGCGTGCCGTCGCCGGCGGGGCGCTCATAATAGGCCGTCGTCGTTCCCTCCGCGATGTCGGCGGGAATTTCCTTCAGCGTGTAGGGCGTGCGCGGCAGGCGCCCGAACAGCTTCGGCAGTTCGCCGTCCATCTTCTTCGCGACGTAGGAGTTCTTCTCCATCAGTTCCTGCGGCGTCTTGGCGTAGAACCGCGGATCGGTGCGCAGGAAATCCTGAAACGCCTTGAACCCGCCGTCGAACTTCGCCGCCTTGATCGTCGCGTCCATCTCCTTGCGGATGCGCGCGACTTCCTTGACGCCGATGGCGTGGATTTCATCCGCGGTGAGCGGCGTCGTCGTGAAGGTCATCGCGCGGTGATCGTACCAGGCGCGCCCGTCGGGAAGCGCCGAAGCCCCGATCGCGTCGCGGCAGGCGGGCTTGTAGGCCTTCTCGTAAAACTCGGCGAAGCGCGAGATCGCGGGGACCGCCCTTTCGGCGATCGCCTTCTCCGCGCCGGATTTCAGCCGCGCCCAGTCCTTGGCGGAGATCGCCGCAGGCTTGGCGGCGAACGGCGCCATCATCGCGCTGTCGCGCGCATCCGCGACGAGGTGAAAGCGGATCGACTTTTCATACCCCGCCATCGACGCGCAAGGCTGCACCCAGCCCGCTTCGATCCCTTTTTCGAGCCGCCCGATGACGCCCTCGACGTAAGCCGGCGCCGCATTAAGGCGTTTCACATAGCTTTCGTAATCGGCGGCGGTGAAGAACGGGAGATCGTCGGGCAATCCGGTCAGAAAAGTATGCGGCCCGCGGCGGTTGCTGATCGCCAGATATTTGCCGCCGAAGCGCGCCGCCGCGATGTCGTTTTCAAGGTCGAGCTTCAGGAGATCGTAATTGACGCGGGCCCCGGGCGGCAGCGCGCCGGCCCCCAGCGCTTCGAGCCGGGCGAGGAACCGCTTCTGGTCTTCGACGGCGGCGTCATACGCGGCGAGCGAGGAGTCTTCGAGGCGATCGTCATAGTCGCGCACGCCGAGCGACGTCGCGAAGGTCGGGTTCTGTTCGAGCGACCACGCCCAATGGTCCTTGATGATCGCATCAAGCGAGTCCTGCGCGAAGGCCGGCCCGGCGGCCGCCGCCGCGATGAAAGAAAGCAAAAGTCTTTTCATGGGTCTTCCTCTTATCGATTGATACGCTCAGCCCGCAGATCATAATCGCCGGCGTCGGCGACGCGCGCGCGGACGAGGTCGCCAGGCTTGAGGTCCGTTTCGCCGTCGAGGATGACGGCCCCGTCGATTTCCGGCGCGTCGGCGTAGGAGCGCCCGACCGCGCCGCCCTCGTCGACCTCGTCGATCAGCACGTCGATTTCGCGGCCGATCCAGCCGTCGAGAATGTCGGCCGAAATCGCCTGCTGCGCCTCCATGAAGCGGTGATAGCGTTCTTCCTTCACCGCCTCCGGCACCGCGCCCGGAAGATCGTTGGCGCCGGCGCCCTTCACCGGCTCGAACTTGAAGCAGCCGACGCGGTTCAATCGCGCTTCCTTCAGCCAGTCGAGCAGGAACGAAAAGTCCTCCTCCGTCTCGCCGGGAAACCCGACGATGAACGTCGAACGCAAGACAAGCGCCGGATTGACCGTGCGCCAGCAGCGGATCTGGTCGAGCGTTTTTTCCTGATGCGCGGGCCGGCGCATCGCTTTGAGGACCTTGGGGCTCGCATGTTGGAAGGGAATGTCGAGATAGGGAAGGAGATTTCCCTCCTCCATCAGCGGGATCACCTTGTCGACATGCGGATAGGGATAAACATAATGCAGCCGCGCCCA
>CAZNXR010000052.1:0-9623 GCA_964576815.1 uncultured Caulobacterales bacterium
GAACGCGCTCGTCCCGCAGAAGCCTTGAGACTTTGGCGAGCGCCTTGAGGTGCGCAGCCGAGGCGTCGGCAGGCGCGAGCAGCACGAAAACGAGATCGACGGGCTGTTCGTCGATGGCCTCGAAATCGATGGGCTGGTCGAGCCGGGCGAGCAGGCCGGTCATGGCGCCGAGCCCCTCGATCTTGCCGTGGGGGATGGCGACACCGCGCCCGACCCCGGTCGAGCCGAGCTTCTCGCGCTCCATCAGCGCCTCGCGGATCACGCTCGCATCGGCGCCGGTCAGCGCCGCGGCGCGCTCGGCGAGCGCGGCCAGCGCCTCGCGCTTGCAGCGCGCGTGCAAGTTCGGGACGACGGCCTTCGGGGAGAGCAAATCGGCGAGCGGCATAAGATCCAAACGAACTCCTGCAATCCTTGTTCCGGATGCGGGGCGACCTTTTACGACGAAATATCCTTAATGAAAGTCAATTCTCCGGCGCCTTTCAGGGGGCCGGATCGATCCAGCCGATATGCCCGTCCCGGCGGCGATAAACCACGTTGAGGCGTCCATGGGCGGCGTTCTTGAAGACGATCGCCGGGCTTTCCGCAAGGTCTAGCTGCATGACGGCCGCGCCGACCGTCATTTCCCGTAACGAGGTCGCGTGCTCGGCCACCACAACCGGGGTCGGGTCGCCGGCCGGTTCCGCCGAGCCTTCTTCTTCTTCGGGCAGCGGGGCAAGCAGCCGGTAGGCGGCCGCCTCGGCCGGCATCGGCGCCTTGCCGTTGACATGGTGGTTCTTCAGCCGGCGTTTATACCGGCGGACGCGCTTTTCAAGCTTGTCGAGGCCTTCCTCGAAAGCGGCGTAAGCGTCCCCGCCGGAGCCGTGCGCGGCGAGGAAGACGCCTGAAAAGAGATGCGCGGTCATTTCGCATTCGACGAGGTGACGTTCTCTGGCGAAGGACACCACCGCATCGGCGCCGCGGCCGAAATATTTCTCGACGCTGTCGGCCAAGCGCTCGCTCACATGCGTGCGCAGCGCATCGCCAAGCTCGATGTTCTTGCCGCTGACCTGAATGTCCATGGGGAAGAAGCCTCCGTTCGCCGGGCGCGCCGCGCGGGGCCTATCCTAGAACGGCGGCCGCGCCGTTTCCATATCGGCCCTCGCCGGGTGAAATCAAAGGTCTTGACGCGCAAAATGCGCGGTTCAGATCGCCGGACGCAAGGCGGCGCGCCGCCGCGCGACCGAAGAGGCGATATTCATCGTCTCGCGGTATTTGGCGACGGTGCGCCGGGCGATATCGACGCCCTCGCCGCGCAGGATCTCGACGATGCGGTCGTCCGAAAGAACGGCGTCCGGCGTTTCGGCGCCGATCAGCTCGCGGATGCGAAATCGCACGGCTTCGGCGGAATGCGACTCGCCGCCTTCGCTCGACGCAATCGAGGCGGTGAAGAAATACTTCAATTCGAAAATGCCGCGCGGCGTCGCGACATACTTGTTGGCGGTGACGCGGCTGACCGTCGATTCATGCATGGAGATGGCGTCGGCGACCGCGCGCAGATTGAGCGGGCGCAGATGCTTGACGCCGTAAACGAGGAACGCATCCTGCTGGCGCACGATTTCGCTGGCGACTTTGAGGATCGTGCGCGCGCGCTGGTCGAGGCTTTTGACGAGCCAGTTGGCGTTGGCGAAATGCTCGCTCACGAAGACGGCGTCGTCCTCGCGGCATTTTAGCTTTGAAACTTCCGCATGATAGACGCGGTTGACGAGAACCTTCGGCAGCGTTTCGGAATTGAGTTCGATTTTCCAGCCGCCGTCGGGCGCTTTCTTCACGATGACGTCGGGCGTGACGACCTGGACGGGATCGGAGCCGTAGGCGTAGCCGGGTTTGGGCGTCAGCGCCCTGACCTCCGCGATCATGTCGCGGATGTCTTCTTCATCGGCGCCGGTGACGCGCATCAGACCTTTGAGGTCCGATTTTGCGAGCAATTCGATATTGTCGATGAAGGCGCGCATCGCCGGGTCGAGCCGGTCGCGGTCGGCGAGCTGAATCGCAAGGCATTCCTTGATGTCGCGCGCGCCGACGCCGGAAGGCTCGAAGGTCTGGATGCGTTTCAGCGCCCGCTCGACATCGCCGGCGTCGGCGCCGAGCCGATCGGCGACGGCCTCGACCGTATCGCGCAGATAGCCGGCCTCGTCGATGAGATCGATGAGATACTGGCCGATGAAAAGCTCTTGCGGATCGCGCGTGGCGACCTGCAATTGCTCGTTCAGATGCTCCCACAGCGAGACGCCGCGCGACAGCGTTTCGCCGAACGCCTTGTCTTCGTCGAACGAATGCGCGCCGCCCGAGCCGACATTCGCCCAGTCGTTCGACTTATACTCCTGCGCTTCGGGCGTCGCGCCGGCGCGGTCCTCGCCGTCGTCGCCCGAATGGTCGATCGCTTCCCGCGCGTGTTCCGCCGCGCCCGCGCCGTCAAGGTCGATCGCGGCGACTTCGCCGTCGTCTCGCGCTTCCTCTGCGGCGGGCTCGGGGCGCTCCGGCGCGTCTTCCGCGTCGGGCGCGCGCTCAAGAAACGGATTTTCCTCAAGCTGATGTTCGACGAATTCGGCGAGTTCGAGATTCGAAAGCTGCAGCAGCTTGATCGCCTGCTGCAGCTGCGGCGTCATGACGAGCGCCTGGCTCTGCCGGAATTCAAGCCTTGGAGCTAACGCCACACCGCCCCCGTTTTCCTTCCCGCTACATCTGGAAGCGGTCGCCGAGATAAACGCGGCGGACGTCCTTGTCGCCGACGATATCGCTGGGCGCGCCTTCGATGAGCACTTCGCCTTCGTGAATGATGTAGGCGCGATCAATGATGTCAAGCGTTTCGCGCACGTTGTGATCGGTGATGAGGACGCCGAGCCCGCGTTCCTTCAGGTGCATGACAAGCTCGCGGATGTCGGCGATCGCAAGCGGGTCGATGCCGGCGAAAGGCTCGTCGAGCAACATGAAGGCGGGACCGGTCGCGAGCGCGCGCGCGATTTCGACGCGCCGGCGTTCGCCGCCCGAAAGCGCCAGCGCCGGCGCATTGCGGATGTGGGTGATGTTGAATTCGTTGAGGAGGTCGTCGATCAGCGCCTGCTGGCGATCCTTGCTCTTCTCGACGAGCTCCACGACCGCGCGCAGGTTCTGCTCGACCGTCAGCCCCCGGAAGATCGAGGCCTCCTGCGGCAGGTAGCCTAGTCCTAAGCGCGCGCGCTGATACATCGGCAGGCGCGTCACGTCGTGGCCGTCGATCGCGATCGAGCCGAAATCGACCGGGATGAGGCCGGTGATCATATAGAAACAGGTCGTCTTGCCCGCGCCGTTCGGCCCGAGAAGCCCGACAACCTCGCCGCGCCGGACGCCCATCGACACCCCGCGCACCACGGGGCGGCGCTTGAAGGTCTTGCCGAGATTTTCCGCGAAAAGCCCGCCGCCGCCCTCGACGACCGTTGGGCGCTTGGGGGCGCGGGCGGTCTGCGCCGGGGATGTTGCGGTCTCAAGGTTCATGGCTTCAGGCATCTAGCGGGACTTCTCTTTAAAACTTGATGAAATCAGGACTGGCCGGGCTGACCTTTGGCATAAAAAATGCCCCGGATGCGCTTGCCGGACGGCGCGGTGAACAAGATCTTGCCGGTATCGACCCAATAGATGAGTTCTCCGCCGGTCATCACCTGCTCTCCTTGCGTGACGACGACGTTCTCCGAAACCGTAATCGTGCGGTTTACGTCGTCGAAAACCGCCCGCGCGCCGGTGATCGCCTCCTTGCCGTTCGAATAGCGCACCGTTCCGACCGCATGAATTTTGGTGAAGGAACCCTTATCGTCGAGATCGGCGACGAGACGCTCGGCGGTGAGGATCGCCGGCCCCTGCACGGCGCGGACATTCCCGATGAAGGTCGCGACTTCGTTTTCGACCTCCAGCCGGTCGCCGGTGATGTCGATCGGTTCGTCATTATCGATCGACGCCAGCTGCGCCTCGGCCGCGCCGAAAAGCGCGATCGCCGCCGCCGTCAAGGCCCCCGCCTTTTTCATGGCTGTTCTCCCTTTTCTTCGGTTTCCCCAGACGCGTCCGCCCGGCGCGGAAAAATCCGCATGCTGACATTGCCTTCGAAAACGACCTTGCCCCCGCGCTCGTCCGCGTTCATGCGGTCGGCCTTCAGCCGCTCGCCGTCGGCGCCTTCGCCGTCGACGCCCGCCTCGCTGACGACGCGGCGGTCGTCGATCGTGTAAGTCGCCTCATTGGTGCGTAGGACATAGTTTGTCGGGCCGACCTTATGCTCGAAAGTGACGTCTTCCTTGAGGTCGAGCTTTTTCGTGTCGGCGTCGAAGACGCCGGTGCGCGCGGCGACGACCGACCGGCCGCCCTCAGCGCTCGTCACGGCGCGCGGCGCTTCAAGATCGACGATCTTGCCGCCGTCGGCCTGCTGAAGCGCGGCCTCCGCGGTGACTTCATAGGGGTTCCCGCGCGCATCGACGCCGGTGAAATGGGGCTTTGCCGTCTTGAGGTTCTGCGGCGTCGCCTCAAGGTCTGCAAAGTCGTTCAAGAAAGCCTCGTCGACGCCGCTCTTGCGGGTGTTGAAAAAGAAGGTCGCGATCAGCACGAGCGCAAGGATCGGCAGCGCGACGCGCATGCGCCGCATGAACTGGGCGCGCGCCGCCGCGTCCGCGCCGGTCGTACGCTGGCGGATCGTCAGGCTGTCGAGCGCGCCTTTGTTGGTGCGCGCACGCGCTATCCCGGCGCCGTCAGGCGCGGCGGCGGCGTCAGCCGTGATGTCGGACGAGGCTGTCATCGGCCATGGGGTGCGGCGCGGCCCTTCGGGTAAACGCGCGGGTTTTTCAGAACCTTCAATATAGTCGCTAAGGCGTCAGGGGCGAGCCGGATTCCGGCCTGGCGTCCGGCTTTTTTAGGCGACACCCATCAGGAATGGGCCAGAATGTCGATTTCCGGCCATCCAGCGAGGTCGAGCGCGGCGCGCGCGGGCAGGAACCGGAAGCAGGCCTCGGCAAGCTCCTTGCGCCCCTCGCGGGCGAGCATGACGTCGAGCTTTTCCTTCATGGCATGGAGATAAAGGACGTCCGCCGCGGCGTAATCGAGCTGTTCCTTCGTCAGCGTTTCCGCGCCCCAGTCAGAGGACTGCTGCTGCTTTGAAAGGTCGAGCCCGAGAAGGTCCCGCGTCAGGTCCTTGAGCCCGTGCCGGTCGGTGAAAGTGCGCGTCAGCCGCGAGGCGACCTTGGTGCAGTAGACAGGGCTCGTTTCGACGCCGAGCCAGTGCTGGAAGGCGGCGATGTCGAAGCGCGCGAAATGGAAGATCTTGAGGACCTTGGGGTCGGCGAGGAGCCCCTTGAGGTTCGGCGCCGCATAGCCCTCCCCAAGCTGGACGATGTGCGCGTTCCCGTCCCCGCCGGAAAGCTGGACGACGCAGAGCCGGTCGCGATGGGGATTCAATCCCATCGTCTCGCTATCGACCGCAACCGAGTCTCCGAAGGATAGCCCAGCAGGCAGATCGCCTTTGTAGAGATGGTTCGCCATGCGGCTCCCGGATCAATCGCGCGCGCGGCTTAGCATTGGGCGACGGGCATGAAAACCGGATGAAAAAACCGCTTCGCGCCCCAGCTTGGACGCTGCCTGCCAAAGACGGCAGCGAATGGCGATTTTCGCCGCCGCCCGACGGCGCCCGGACTTTCGCGGTTCTAACGTGGTTGGGCATCCTGGGCTTCGACGTTCCAGCCGGCCCCCTCACGTCCAAGTGACCCGCTCTTTACTTGCGACTCATTCGCCTTCGCATATATTACGGGTAACTGAATGAACCTTTCCCTATGTCCCGCACCGCCCTCAAAACGCTTACCTACGCCTTGATGCATCTCACCGTCGCGATTGCGGTCACCTATGCGGTCACCGGCGACTGGCGGGCCGCGCTTGCTGTCGGACTGATCGAACCGGCGGTCCAGACGGTCGCCTACACCCTTCACGAGCGGGCATGGGCCAAGGCCGGCGAGCGGCCGCCGTTCCAGTTCGGACACGCCCACTGAAACGTCATCGCCCTGCGCCTCGGCGGATGGCGCAAGCGCGGCTATAGATCGGCGTTGCGGAAAGGGAGCGCCGGGCGGAAAAGTGGTTGCCGGTTTTCCGCCAAGCCGGCGCGACAACCAAAAAGAGGGAGCGCGCCGACATGACAAAGCCGCCGATCACCCGGCCCATCATCGACCTTTATGACGCCTTCACGCATGGCGCGATCAGCCGGCGCGATTTCCTCGACCGCCTCGCCCGACTTTCGGGGAGCGCTGCGGCGGCGACGGCGCTAATCCCGATCCTCGCCAATAATTACGCGCATGCCGCGCCGATCGTCGCCGAAGACGATAATCGCCTCGACATCTTCACGGCGCGGTTCGACACCGGCGGCATCGTCGATCTCATCGAGCCTGAAGAGATCGTCGCCGACGGCGCCCCGAACGCCGGCGTCATCCCGACGCGGCATCTTCCTTTCGTCACCGCCTATGGCGCGCGTCTGAAGAAGCGGGGACCGGGGCCGGCGATCATCGTCATTCACGAGAACCGCGGGCTCAATCCGCATATCCGCGACATTGCGCGGCGCATCGCGCTCGAAGGCTTTCACGTCTTCGCGGTCGATATGCTCTCGCCCTATGGCGGCACGCCGGACGATGAAGACAAGGCGCGGGAGATGATCGGCAAACTCAATCCCGACAAGACGGTCGCCAAGCTCGCCGAAATTGCGAAACACCTTGCGCTCTTGAAGACCCATCAGCGACACGTCGGCGCGGTCGGCTACTGCTGGGGCGGGGGCATGGTGAACCGCCTCGCTGCGGCGTCGGACGCGCTCGAAGCGGGCGTCTGTTATTACGGCCGCAGCCCCACGGCGGAAGAAGCGGCGAACATCCGCGCGCGGATGATGATGCACTACGCCGGGAACGATGAGCGCATCAATGAGAGCGTTCCGACCTTCGAGGCCGCCCTCAAAGCCGCGAATGTCGATTATCAGGCGTTTTTCTATGAGGGCGTCGAGCACGCTTTTAACAACGATACGAACGCCGCGCGCTATAACGCCGAAGCCGCCGCGCTCGCCTGGGGCCGCACGATCGGCTTTTTCAAGGAGACGCTTCTATGATCCGCGCGCTAATCGCCCTCTGCCTCGCCGCAACGCCCGCCGCCGCGCAGGAGGACCCGCTCCTCGGCGGTCCGTTGACGCCGCCGGGGGCTGAGGAAGAGGCCGCGCCCGGCAACGCCGCGGTCGAAGCGGCGGCGCGCATCCGCGACGCGGTGAAGCGCATCGATCCTTTGGCCAAGTTTTCCGACGCCGGCGCCGAATTCGCGGTCAACGGAATTGGTCTGCTTCTCGTCTATGACATCAACGCCGACCGCATGCGGGTGATCGCGCCGGTCGCGGAGGCGGGCGGTCTGGCCGCCGAACAATTAACCCGCCTGATGCAGGCGAATTTCGACAGCGCGCTCGACGCGCGCTATGCGCTGGCGAAGGGCTATCTGTGGGCGGCGTTCATGCACCCCCTTTCGACGCTTGACGGCGCGGGTTTCGGAGCCGGCGTCGCGCAGACGGTGAACCTGGTGACGACCTACGGCACGAGCTACAATTCCGGCGTTCACGTCTTCGGCGGCGGCGACAGCCTCGAAGAACAGCAGGATCTGATCGAGGAACTGGAAAAGAAGGGCCAGGACATTTGACCGCGCAACGCAATTATCAGTCCCGCGATGGCGGTCGGCGCCCATGATCGCTAGAATTGTGCTTTCCTCGCTCCTCGCTTTTGGTCTTCTTTTAGGGGCCACGATGCCGGCGCTGGCGAAGAATACGAGTTACCGGGACCTTCAGCGCCTCTTCGCGGAGTGGCGCGCCTTCGAGGCGCCCGCCGTGAAGAATTGCGTTCCCGACTACACCGCCGCCGCTATGGCCGCGAAAGCCGACGGCCTCAACGGCTTTAAGACGCGGCTCGCCGCGTTCGACGCGAAAGGCTGGCCGCCGGCGCAACAGTCAGACCTTCGCTATGTCGAGGCGGAGATGAACGGTCTCGACTTTGACCTGCGCGTGATGCGCCCCTGGGCGCGCGATCCGAGTTTTTACGCGCATGTGTTCGGCGAGGAGAGCGACGTCCCCGAGCATGAAGGTCCGAACGCGCGTCCTGCGATCGATCTTTACACGTATGAATATCCGCTCTCGAAGGCGGACCAGAAGGAGCTGACCTGCCGCCTCGGCGCCGTGCCCGCTTTTCTCGAACAGGCGAAGATCAACCTGAAGGACGGAAACGCGCGCGACCTATTCGCGTTTGGAGAACGCGCGTTTCGCTGGCAGATCGAGGCCTTGAAAGGAGTTGAGGACGGCACGAGCGCCATGCGTACGCTCGAAGGCCCGATCAAGGGCTCGCTGGCGGGCGCATCGCCGGAACTTAAAGAAGCCTTCGCCAAGGCGCGCGAAGCGAGCGAGGCCTTCATCGTCTGGATGAAGGCGGAAGCCCCGTCGAAAACCGGCCCGTCAGGCGTCGGCAAGGAAAATTACGACTGGTACATGAAGCATGTCCGGCTGATGCCGTTCGGCTGGGACGAGCAGGTTTCCTATCTGCGCCGCGAGCTGGAACGCTCGCGCGCGAACCTTGCGCTCGAAGAATTCCGCAATCGGGACTTGCCGCCGCCGCCTTCGTTTGACGACGAAGCGGCCTACATGGCGATGGCGCGCGCAAAAATGGAAGCGCTCACCGACTTCCTGATCGACAGCGGCGTCGTCGCCGACAGGGACTATTACCGCGACGCGCTGCGCAACGAGATCGGCGGCTTCACCCCGCCCGATCAGCGCAATTTCTTCTCGATCGGATCGGCCTACGATCCAACGCCGCTCTACTCGCACTTTTATCACTGGATCGAGCTTGCGATGCGAAAGCACGAGCCGCACAAGAGCCCCATCCGCGCCGCCGAACCGCTCTACGATCTCTATGACGGACGCTCCGAAGGCATGGCGACCGCGATGGAAGAGATCGTCATGCATATGGGACTTTACGACGCCAATCCGCGCAGCCGTGAAATCGTCTGGATCATGCTGGCGAACCGCGCAGCGCGCGGGCTCGCCTCGCTCTATGTCGCATCGAACGAAATGACGCTCGATGAGGCGGGCGTATTCCACGCGCAGTGGACGCCGCGCACATGGTCCGATCCCACAAGCGATCTCGTCGGTTTCGAGCAGCTTCTCTACCTCCGCCAACCCGGCTACGGCACGAGCTATGTCACCGGCAAGATCGAACTTGACCGGCTGATGAGCGAGTACGCCTTCAAGCAGGAGCGGGAAGGCGGGGCGTTGGACCTCGCCGGGTTCTTCCGTACCCTGAACGCATCCGGGATCATTCCCTTCGCGCTTATCCAGAAAGAGATCGGGGCGAGCGTCCTCAAGGCGGGAGCCGCACCGGAGTGACGGCCGCTTCGCACGAAAAGCCGCGCGCGTTTTCGGCGGAAGCCGCCTATCTCCCGGCGCTCTACGGCCGCACGAAAGGCCATCCGCTGCGCCAGCGCCAGCAGGCGCTCGTCGATGACTTCCTGCCCCGCATTTCAACGCCCGATCCGGAGCGAGGGCCGATCGACCTCAAAGCGATGTTTCCCGAGGCGCGCGC
>CAZNXR010000053.1:0-9615 GCA_964576815.1 uncultured Caulobacterales bacterium
CTGCGCGAATGGATGGCCTATTACGCCGATCATCCGGATGCGGATAAAATCTACGCGCTCGCGCTGAAGCGCCTGCCGAAGGGCGCAAGCCCCCCGCTCGCGCCGATCCGGCGCAAATGGAAGGCCGAGCCTTCGGCGGCGCTCCACCCCGACCTTGAGCGCGATTATGCGAACACCAACCGCCCGCGCCTCACCCAGATCGAAGGCCGCGTGCGCCACCTGACGAAAAAGGAAGACGCCTCGACCGCCCTGAAGGAGATCGACGCGCATCTGAAGCACGGCGTCATCACCGAGCGCCAGTATGACCGCATGCGCTCCTGGATCGCGGCGAGCCTTTATTATCAGGGCTATCAGGCGCGCGCGCGCGACATCGCTATCGCCGTTTCGGACCGCAACGGCGACAGCGCCGTGCTCGCCTACTGGATCGCCGGCCTCATTCATTATCGCGAAGGCGACCTCGCGGCCGCGCATCGGCGCTTTTCCGCGATGGCGCGCGTCAAGGAGCAGGACGACGCCCTGCGCGCTGCGGCGGGCTTCTGGGCCTCGCGCGCCGCGCTCGCCGCCGGCAAGCCCGGCGCGGTCGCCGAGGGGCTCGAAATCGCCGCCGAATTTCCGCTGACCTTTTACGGCCAGCTCGCGCTCGCCCAGCTCGGCCGTCACTATCGGTTCACCTGGGACATCGCGGCCCCGTCTGCGGAGGACTTCGCGCGGCTGACGAGCGCTGATCCGGCGATCCGGCGCGCCGTGGCGCTCATCGAGGCGGGCCGCGTCAACGAAGGCGACCTCGAATTTCGCTGGATCAACGGACGCATCGACGACGCGCTCGCCGAAGAGCTCCTCGCGCTCGAACATGCGCTGGGTCTTCCCGCCGCGCAGCTCGATCTTGCGCTTCACTATCGCGGGCGGAATTTCGAGCCGGGACTTTATCCGCTCCCCGGTTTCGAGCCGGAGAACGGCTTCACCGCCGACCCGGCGCTCATCTACGCGCTGATGCGGCAGGAATCGAAATTCAAGATCGAGGCGACGAGCCGCGTCGGCGCGCGCGGGCTTCTCCAGCTGATGCCGCGCACCGCGAGCTACATGGCGAAGGACAAATCGCTGCAGCGGGGCAAGGGCCGCGACAGGCTCTATGATCCGGCGCTCAATCTCGCGATCGGCCAGGATTATGTGAACCATTTGATCGCGACGACGGCGGCCGGCGATCTGTTCGACATGGCGGTCGCCTATAATGGCGGCCCCGGCAACCTTCGCCGCTGGAAGCGCGAGGTGGCGATCGAGGATTCGCTGCTCTTCATCGAGAGCATTCCCAATCCCGAGAGCCGCGATTTCGTCGAGAAGGTGCTGACAAACTACTGGATCTACCGCCAGCGCCTCGGCCTGCCGCCGCTGAGCCGCGACCGCGTCGCCGCGGGCCAATTGCCGCTCTATGACGCGCTGGACGAGATCGCGGGCGCCGGGAACTGAGCGCTGCCGGGAGCGGCGCGCCGGACCTTAATGCGAGTGTCTGTTGCGACCAGGATGAGAAGATCCACCTCCCGCTCATCCCCGCGCAAGCGGGGATCCAGAGCCGCGGAGCGCTGCGCTTTTGGATATGGATTCCCGCTTTCGCGGGAATGAGCGGGGACGCAGACCGGCGCGGACTTCGTACTTCCGCGCCGCGCGGCGACGGCGAACGCCGCCTACTGCTCCAGCCCCATGATGCCCATGATCGCCGGCCCGAGGATGACGGCGAAGAGAACCGGCAGGAAGAAGCCGATCATCGGCACGGTGAGCTTCGGCGGCAGGGCCGCGGCCTTGCGTTCGGCTTCCTGCATGCGGTGTTCACGATTTTCCTGCGCCATGACGCGCAAGGACTGACCGAGGGGCGTTCCGTATTTCTCCGACTGGATAAGCGCGGTCGTCACGCCCTTGACGCCGTCAAGACCGGTGCGTTCGGCGAGATTGACATAGGCGGCCTTGCGCTCCTGCAGATAGGAGAGCTCCGCGACGGTCAGGCCGAGTTCTTCCGACAGCTCGGGCGCGCCCGTGCCGATTTCCTGGCCGACTTTCTGCAGCGCGACTTCGATCGACATGCCCGCCTCGACGCAGATGAGCAGGAGGTCGAGCGCATCCGGCCAGGCGAGCTGAATCTTCTGCTTGCGCTTGGAGATGGCGTTGTTGATGTAAAGGTTCGGCAGATAGAAACCGGCGAAGAAGCCGAACAGCGTCGCGCACAGCTTGCCGAGGCTGTCGAGTTCTACGCCCTTGATGAGGTAGACATAAACGCCGACGGCCGCGGCGGCGACGAACGGCATGCCGATGCGCGCGGCCATGAAAATGAAGACCGGGCGCGGGCCGCGAAAACCCGCCATCATAAGCTGTTTGCGCGCCTCGTTCGCGTCGAAAACCTCGAACAGCTTGAGGTTGTCGACGATCTCTTTCAGGACGCCCTTCGCCGTCGCCGCACGCAGCGAAGCGTTGCCGGTCTTGCGCACGAAGCTGTCGCGCTGCTGCTGGCGCAGCCTGTCGCGATATTCGCTGACGTTCTTCATCCGGTCTTTCAGGCGGTCCGTGACGAAGAAAGGTTCGGCGACCGTATAGATCGTGCCGATTGCTGCGAAGGCGACCAGAATCGCGATCTGAAATTGCCGGTCGGTGACGGTGTTGATGATCGCGTCCATGGCTCCGCGCCTTACACCTTGATCTGCATCATTTGCTTCATCACGAAGATGCCCGTCGCCATCCAGACGCCGGCGCCGATCAGGATGAAGTTGCCCTGCGGCGTCGTGAAGAGCGGCGTCAGATAGTCGGGCGAGGCGACCTTCACCGCGCCCATGACGAGGAACGGCAGCGCGCCGATGATCATCGCCGAGGCCTTGGCCTCCGCGGACAGCGCCTTGATCTTGCCTTCCATCAGCTTCCTGCCGCGCAGGACGCCCGCAAGGTTGGTCAGCGCTTCAGCGAGGTTGCCGCCCGTCTTCTGCTGAATCATCAACACGATGCCGAAGAACGAGACTTCCTGCAGCGGCATGCGCTCATGCATGCGCGTCATGCCCTGTTCGAGCGTCAGCCCGACGCGGAACCCTTCGACGAGCTGGTGGAACTCCTCATTGATGGGCTTGGGCGCTTCCGAAGCGATGATCTTCAGGCACTCGTTGACCGGCAGGCCCGACTTCACGCCGCGCACGATGACGTCGATGGCGTTGGAAAACTCGTCGACGAATTTCTTGCGGCGCCGGTTGATGGCGAAGCCGACGAACCAGTTCGGCATGCCGAAGCCGCCGATGAACAGGAGGCCGAGCGTGATCGGCAATTTCTGGCCGGAGATGAGGCCGATAAAGCCGAAAGTCAGGGCGCAGACGACCGATCCGATATAGAATTCGCGCGAACCGAAAGAGAGCCCGGCCTGTTCGAGCTTCTGCTCGAGCGTGACCTTCTTCTTTTTCTTTACTTCCTTGGTCTTTTCTTCGACCTTGTTGAGCGCGTCCTGGACCTTCCTGCGGCGGTCCTTGGACATGTTCTCGCTTTCGCGCGCGGCGCCGGCGCGCTTGGCGTTCTTCTTCGTCTCAAGCGTCGAGACGCGCTTCTTCGCCTTGTCGCGGTTGGTCGGCGCCAGCACGACGAAGGAAAGCGCGCCGAAACCGACAAGGCCCAAGACCGCCGTGATGATCAGTTGCGGATCCATCGGCCCCTATCACTCCGCCGCCGCGTCGAGCGCTTCGGCGAGTTCTTGCTCCTTGCCGTAATATTTCGCGCGGTCCCAGAAGGCGGGCCGGGCGATGCCCGTCGATCGATGCGTTCCGACGAGCTTGCCGTTCTCATTCTCGCCGGTGATCTCGTAGACGAAGAGATCCTGCGTGATGATCGTGTCGCCTTCGGTGCCGAGGACTTCGGTGATGTGCGTGATGCGGCGCGAACCGTCGCGCAGGCGCGCGGCCTGGATGATGATGTCGATCGAGCCGACCATCATCTCGCGGATCGTCTTCGACGGCAGGCCGTAGCCGCCCATGGTGATCATCGATTCGATACGCTGCAGGGCTTCACGCGGGCTGTTGGCGTGGAGCGTGCCCATCGAACCGTCATGGCCGGTGTTCATCGCCTGCAGGAGGTCGAAGGCCTCGGGACCGCGCACCTCGCCGACGATGATGCGTTCGGGACGCATGCGCAGGCAGTTCTTGACGAGATCGCGCATCGTCACTTCGCCCTGGCCTTCGAGATTGGGCGGGCGCGTTTCGAGGCGGACGACGTGCGGCTGCTGGAGCTGGAGTTCCGCCGCGTCCTCGCAGGTGATGACGCGCTCATCAAGCTCGATGAAGCCGGTCATGCAGTTGAGCAGCGTCGTCTTGCCGGAGCCCGTGCCGCCGGAGATCAGCGTGTTGATTCGGCAGGCGCCGATGACTTCGAGAACCTTCGCGCCTTCCGGCGAGATCGATCCGAAATTCACAAGATCCGCAATCCGGAGCTTGTCCTTCTTGAACTTACGAATGGTGAGCGCGGCGCCGTCGATGGCGAGCGGGGGGGCGATGACGTTGACACGGGAGCCGTCAGGAAGGCGCGCGTCGCAGATCGGCGAGGCTTCGTCGACGCGGCGGCCGACCTGGCTGACGATCCGCTGGCAGATGTTCATCAGCTGGGCGTTGTCGCGGAAGCGGACGTTGGTCAGCTGGATCTTGCCGCCGACTTCGATGAAGACGCGGTTTGAGCCGTTGACCATGATGTCGGCGATGTCGTCGCGCGCAAGCAGCGGTTCAAGCGGACCGTAACCCAGAACGTCGTTGCAGATGTCCTGGAGCAGGCTTTCCTGCTCCGCGATCGACATCTGGACGTTCTTGATCGAGATGATCTCGTTGACGATGTCGCGGATTTCCTCCGCCGCCGACTTGGTGTCGAGCTGGGCGAGCTGCGACAGGTCGATCGTGTCGATCAGCGCGTTGAAGATCGCCGTTTTCGTCTGGAAATATTCGTCCGAGCGCCCGCCGATCTCGATCGGCTGCGCCTTCGCGGAGGCGGCGGGAACGCGCGGCGGGGGCGTCTGCGACGCGGATTTTTTCGCCGCGGCGACGGACGCGGCGGGCGCGGCCGCTTTCGGGGCCGACGACGCCGCCTTAGGCTTCTGGGCCTCTTTCTGCGGCGCGTCCGCTTCGGCGGTCTTACGTCCGAACATTGATCAACCTATTGCTTTTTCTTCTTCACAAGACCGGCGAGGCTGAACTTGCTCTTCTTCGACGCCGCCTGCGTGCGGCCGAGCACCAGCGAGGTGAGGTCGCGAATTGATTGCGCAGTCTTCGTCTTTGCGCCGACCTGGACGATCGGCGCGGCGTTCGTTGCGGCCGTGTGAAAGAGCTGCGGCTCCCAGTTGAACACGAAAGACGGCGTCAGGCCCACATGCTCGGCGTATTGCTGCGGCTGAACCGAGGAGAGCTTGGCGTCGAACTGATTGACGACAAGAAGCGGCGGCGAGTCGTTCGGGCGCGCGCCCGAAACGATATCGACGAGATTCTTGGTGTTGCGGAACGAGGCGAGGTCCGCCGTCGCGGTGATGACGATCTGGTCGGCCGACTGCAGCAGCCGCTTCGACCAGCCGGTCCAGACATGGGGAACGTCGATGATGATCGTCGGCGCAGCGCCGCGCACGACGTCGATGACCGTTTCAAAGGCCTGGTCGTCGATGTCGTAGTCGCGATCGAGAAGGTTCGGCGCGGTGAAAAGGCTGAGGCGCTCGGTGTGCTTTTGCAGCAGTCGGTCGAGCAGCACGTCGTCGAGGCGCTCCGGCGAGCTTAGCGCTTCGATGAGGCCGGACGTCGGGTCCTGTTCGAAGTCGAGGCTGGCCGTGCCGAACGGAAGGTCGAGGTCGAGGATGACCGTATCGCTCTGCAATTCCTCCGCCGCGCACCAGGCGACGTTGTGCGCGAGCGTCGAGGATCCCGAGCCGCCCCGCGCGCCGACGAAAGCGATCGTCCGCCCGATCGGGGGCGCCGCCGGGTCGATGTAGAGCGTCGCGATCGACTTGATGATCTGCAGCGGCGATTTCGGCCGAACGATATAGTCGCTGATGCCCTGCCGCATCAGCTCGCGGTAAAGGCCGATGTCGTTGGCGCGCCCGAGGATGACGACCTTCGTCGTCGGATCGCAGACCTCCGCCAGTTCGCCAAGCTGCGCAAACAGCGTTTCGCCGCCTTCAAGCGCTTCGACGATGATGAGGTTCGGCGTCGACGCCGACTGGAAATGATCGACCGCCTTCGGCAGGCCGCCCATGTGCATCGTCAAATGCGTCTTCGCAAGACGCCGATCGACGGCGGCGCGCTCGAGGAGCGCCGTCGTCTCCGGCGTTTCGCAGAACGCGTGAATTGAAATGCGCGGCACCGGACGGTGATCGTCTTCGCTAGAGCCGAATTCGGTGAAGTCGTCGCCGTCGACCGCCGGAGGCGCGTTCCTGACGACGGCCGGCGCGGTCGCGACGAGCGGCGCAGTCGCCGCGTTCTTGGCGGCTTTCGCTTTCGGCGCCCCGCGCTCGGCGGCGGGCGCGATCTGCTTCGGATCGAAGCTGAAATCATCCGCGTCGCCGAGTTCCTCGGCCAGCAAGGCCTCGTCGAAGTCCTCCTCGCCGAGTGCGGCGAGCTCTTCATCCGTCAGTTCATCGTCGAGCCAGGCTTCGTCGGCGGCCGATGCCGGCGCCGCGCCCTGATAGCGCACATTCGCCGAAATCAGCGGTCCCCCGTCGGGCCCGAGGCTCGCCGCGCCGGCGGCGACGCCCTGCTCGTCGTCGGCGAACCCTATCGTTTCTCCTGCGGCCTTCCTCATTCTCAACTCCTTGCGGGCGGCGCCCGATCCCCTGCCGGCGCGTTAGTTGGCGACCGACTGCACGATTTCGGCGTCAGTGGTGCTCGATGTGACTTCACCCGCCCGGAAGCGGGTGACCGCGCGGACGCGGATCGCCGCGTCCGGATCCGTCATCGCAGCCGGTTCGACGAGGTCGCGCGGATCGCCGATCATCGCCGCCAGATTGTTCTGCGACGAGCAGCCGAAGTTTGGCGACCGCATGTTGCGGTAGTCGCGTTCGCGCCCCCCTTCCCAGATGCCGCATGCGCTCGGCGTCGCCACATAGTGCGTGTAGGACAGGATCAGGTCGGATGCAGAACCCTGCCCCGCGCGGTAGCTCGACGCCGCGACCATGTCCGCCGGCACGCCGAATTCATCAAGCGCGGCGCGAACCGCATCGCCCTGACCGTCGACGCCGCCCGGCGCGGTGACGGTGAGCGCGCCATGGCCGTTGCGCAGATAGGCGTCGGCGAAGGCGCGCACCCGCGCCTTGTCGAGGCCGGAAAGCCCCGCGCCGGCGGCGAGCGTCATCGTCACCGTCTGACTATCGACGGAGATCGGGTGCTCCTCCGCGATGCTCAGGGCGTGTTCGGCCGTGTTGAACTTCGTCGCGCATCCGGCGCCCGCCGCCGCAGCGGCGCAGAGCAGGATGGATTTCATGGTGCGCATCATCGGAATGATCCTTCCTAGTCGAGGATGAAGCCCATCGGGCCCTGAAGCGTTTTTTCCTGCACGCCGGCGCCGTGGACGCCGTACTGCGCGGCGATCTGGCCGAGCAGGAGCGTCTGCGTGTCGCTCGCCGACACGAAGCCCTTGGCGGGATCGGTCAGCTTCGACTCATGCGTCGGATCGACGAGATAGGGCGTCACGATGATGACAAGCTCCGTCTCGGAGTTCTGGTAGTCGTTGCTGCGGAAGAGCTGGCCGAGCACCGCGACATCTTTGAGATACGGAATGCCCGAGATGGTCTGGCGCATGTTCTGCTGCAGAAGGCCCGCCATCACCAGGCTGCCGCCCGAAGGAAGCTCCACCGTCGTCTTGGCGCGCCGGACGGTCAGCGAAGGGACGGTGAGGCCCGTTTGGGTGATGATCGTCGGATCGGTGCCCAGAAGCGTTTCGCCTGCGGCTTCGGTGACGTTGAAGACCGAGTCCGGAATTCCGTCGCCGTCGGTGTCGATCGGAATGAGTTCGTCGGGCGGCGGCGGCGTGCCGGGGAACGTCGACGTCGAGCCGCTGAGCGAGAAGTTGTTAAGCGAAGAGATTTCGCTGACCTCGGTCGAGACCTTAATGTTGATGCGGCCCTTGCCGAGCACGAGCGGGGTGAAGCCGAGACCGACGCCGAACTCCTTGAACTCGAGCGAGATGACGCCGTCATTCTGGCCGATCGGGATCGGAAACTCGCCGCCCGCAAGGAAGCTCGCCGTCTCGCCGGAGACCGCGGTCAGCGTCGGCTCGGCGAGCGTCTTGACGAGACCGACGCGCTCAAGCGCCTGGAAATTGATGTTGAAGCCCGACTGACCGCCGCCGAAAAAGCGCGAGACGGTTCCGGTGAGGCCGGCGCTCGCGCCCGAGGCGAGCGTGGAGGACGCGGCGTCGAAAACGGTGTCGGAGATCGACGTGAACCCTGACGGATCGATGCCGAGCTGTTTGATGAGCGAGCGCTGCATCTCGACGACGCGCACCTTCAGCATCACCTGCTCGCGGTCGCGGATCGACACCATGTTGACGACTTTGCTCGCATCGCCGACGAAGCGCGCGGCGATGTCGTTGGCGTTCGTCGCCTGCACGCCTGTCGCGACGGTGCCGCGCAGCACCACGTTGTCGTTGATCGCTTCGACGGAGATGCGCGTGTCCGGCATCAGACGCGAAATGAGACTCGACAGCGCATCGACGTCGCGCTCGACCTGAATTTCAAGATTGAGGATCTGGCGTCCGTTTGCATCGAAGAAGAAAGCGTTCGTCTGTCCGACCTTGAGGCCTAGGAGATAGACGCGCTGCGAAGACCTGATCACCGCATCGACGACCGCCGGCTGCGACACCAGAACGTCGGCGGCCGCGGTCGGCAGTTCGACGATCGCCGCCTTGTCGAGCGGCAGCACGATGCTGCGCGAGGCGGCGCCGTCGCCGCCGAGGCTGATCCGGGACTCGCTCGCCGCCCGCTGCGCTAAGGCCGGCGAAAGCCCCGCGAGCGCCGCAAAGGCGAGGGCCAGCAACGCGCGCGGCGCCTTGGCGTTCGTCATTGACGTTTTATTGGACGACATATTAGTCCCCTCGGATCTCGATTACGACCGCCCGTAGCGGATGACTCGGATGCTTTGATTGCGCCGCTCGGTAGTTGCGTCTTCCGGCGTGAAGACGCTGCGAAGCGCGAAGCTCATTTGTCCGCGCGAAGATCGCGTATTGATGAAGAACTCGGCGTCGGCTGGCGACAGTTCGACCGTGGCGTTCGCGCCTTCGACCGTCGGCGACTCCGGATTCTCCTGATAGACCGTGTTGATCGCAAGCACGCGCACATTGTCGAAGAGAAGCTGCGTCTGCGTCTTCACGCCGGTCGATTCCGAATAATAGACATCGACGCGGTCGCCCGGCAGAACGAAGCCGTTGACGCCGGTCTCCGGCGTGATGCGCATCGTGACCGCCCGCATGCCGGGCTCGAGAACTGCGGCGAGAAGCCCGGACGCGCCCGCGCGCACGATTTTCGCTTCGATGATCGGCTCGCCTTTGACGAGGCCGAAGCGCGCGACCGCCTTTTCAAGCTCGATGGGATCGCCGCCGGTCTTCTCCGTGATGTAGGATTCCGACAGGCCCCGTTCCGGC
>CAZNXR010000054.1:0-9515 GCA_964576815.1 uncultured Caulobacterales bacterium
CGCCGAGACCTGCGCCGCGGCACATTTCCGCAAGATGGCCGAGAAGGCCGAAACCCGTCACGTCTGTCATAGCGTGAACGCCGTCGATGCGCGCAAGCTCTGTACCGGGACGGTTGAGCTTCGTCGTCGAGGCGATCATCGCGACATAGTCGGCCTCAGCCAGGATTCCCTTTTTGAGCGCGGCGCTGAAGACGCCGACGCCGAGCGGCTTTCCGAGAATAAGCGCGTCGCCCGCCGTCGCCGTCGAATTGCGCTTCAGGCGCGCCGGATGAACGATCCCCAGCGCGACAAGCCCGTAGATCGGTTCGACGGAATCGATCGAATGGCCGCCGGCGACCGGCGCGCCCGCCTCCTCAGCGACCCGCCGTCCGCCGTCGAGGATCTTGCGGATCGTCTCGGTGCACAGCTTCCCGACCGGCATGCCGACGATTGCGAGGGAGAAGATCGGCGAAGCGCCCATGGCGTAAATGTCGGAAAGCGCGTTCGTCGCCGCGATGCGCCCGAAATCGTAAGGGTCGTCCACGACCGGCATGAAGAAATCGGTCGTCGCGACGATCGAAGTCTCGTCGTTGACGCGCCAGACTGCGGCGTCGTCGGAGGTCGCGGCGTCGACGATGAGGTCCTTCGGCGCCGGCGAGGAAAGCCCCGCCAGCAGCTCCGACAGGACATTCGGCGCAAGCTTGCAGCCGCAGCCGCCGCCATGGGCGAGCGAGGTGAGCCGTGGTTCTCCGATGACGCCGGTCATGACGCGGGATATGGGGCAAGACCTTTTGCGCGGCAAGCAGGCCGTCTATCCCTCGCGGCGATGATCGAACCTGTCGCCGACCTCTCGCCCGAAGGCCTCGCGCTTTACGATCGCGTGATCGACGTGCGCTCGCCCGCCGAATACGCCGAGGATCATCTGCCGGGTGCGATCAATCTTCCCGTCCTCAGCAATGAGGAACGCGCCGAGGTCGGGACGATCTATGTCCAGGAGTCGCGCTTTCGCGCGCGGCGGCTCGGCGCGGCGTACGTTGCGCGCAATGTCGCGCGTCATCTCGAAACGGCGCTCGCGGCAGAGCCGGCGAAGTTCCGTCCCCTCCTTTATTGCTGGCGCGGCGGCATGCGGTCGAACGCGATGGCGACAGTTCTCTCCGCCGTCGGCTGGCGGGTCGGCGTTGTTGAAGGCGGCTACAAGTCATGGCGCCGATTGGTTGTCGGCGCGCTGATCGAGAGTGACGCCCCGCTCAGTCTCGTCCGCATCGACGGCGAGACGGGCGCGGGCAAGACCGCCGTCGTAAAGGCGCTCGCGCGGCGCGGCGTTCCCGCCATCGACCTCGAAGCGCTCGCGAATCATAAGGGCTCCGTTTTCGGCGGGACGCCGGGCGGCGCGCAGCCGTCGCAACGGCGTTTCGAATCGGCGCTGTTCGACGCGCTGCGCCGCGCCAGCCTGGCAGAACGCGCAGGACCGATCTTGGTCGAGGCGGAGTCGGCGCATATCGGGCGCCTGACGTTGCCGCGCCGCTTCTGGAAGGCGATGACGCAAAGCCCGCGCATCGTGCTGTCGGCCCCGGTCGAAGCGCGCGCGAGCGCCATCGCCCTCTCCTATGCCGATTTCATCGCCGAACCTGGCGCGGTCGAAGCGGCGATCGAGCGGCTGCGGCCCTTTCATACGAAGGAGCGGATTGAAGACTGGCTTCAACGCGCCGCCGCACGCGACTGGAAGGGGCTCGCGCGCGCGTTGATGGAGCATCATTACGATCCGCTATACGCCCGCGGAAGAAAGCGCGGTCCGGCGCCGCTGGCCATTGTGAGGCTCAATCGTCTGGATACGGATGAGATTGAACGGGCGGCAAGCGAAGGTGTCGAGTTGACGAGACGCGTAACGGCTCCCCTTCCTTGAAAAGGGAGGGAAGCAGCGCCCCTACATCGCGGCGGGGGCCGCAGCGACGATCGATTTCGACTGGAAGCGATAGAATTTATGCGTGCCGATCACCGCCGTCGGCGAGAGATTGTCCGCCCACGGAGGGGAGACGTAATCCGCGTGATAGTGCGTCGCGTTGCGGCTGACCGGCTTCCTGACGCCCGCCATGATCGCGCCGGCGAGAAGTTCGGATTCGCGCCATTGGCGCTGGTTGCGCCGCGCCTTCATCGAGCCGTCGCAAGTGAAGGAGAACTGGCACCCCGTCCGGCGCTCCGATCCTTGATAGACGACATCGCAGATCGAGTCCGGATAGACCGGGCTCGCCACGCGATTGAAGATGACGTCAGCGACGGCCATACGCCCGACGCGGCTCTCGCTGCGGGCTTCGTAATAGATCGCTTCGGCGAGACAGTTACGCTCCGCGCCTTCGAGACGCGCGACGTCAAAGTCAGAAAAATCGATGGCGACAAGATCGTCGAGCCGGGCGGCGCCGGCCGCGTAGGCGACTGGGCGGACCGCCGGTTTGACGCGCGGCGCTTCAAGCTCTTCGCGCGCCAGAGCGGTCGCCTCAGTGAGGAACGCCGCATATTCGGCGACAAGCTCAGCTTCGTCCGCGAGGTCCTCAGCGGCGGCGCGGGCGATCTTGCCTTCCTTGACGGAGGCGGTGGCGCTCATCGCGGTCATCAGGATGCAAACGGCGACGCCCGCAACTGCCATAAGGCTGCGGGCGGTCCAGTTGACCTCTCGCCAATGGAAATCGGGGATCAGGTGTAAGTCCGGACGCTTCATCAGCGGTCAGTTCCTCGGGTCACTTCCGTTACGCCTGCCCTTCAGCAGGCCCGTTCAAATCCAGGACCGTTCCGGCTTGTCGTCCGCTGTCTCGCGGATCTTGCGCCTTCCCGGCCAGTTCTCTCACGCTCTCGTAACCGACGCGACCTCGCGACCGGCCATTCCTGCCGGGCCCGCGCCGCGCGCGACCCCTGACGCCCCACTAGCAAAAGACGCGCCTCACGCGCGCCTTGTTGATCCCGAATATGGCGCACCAGCGGCGGCGCCGCAAATTAAAAATCGCGTCGTTAACCTATCCTTAACCTTTAGGCGCGGTTAACCAACTAGCTGAAATTGCTTAAAAATCCTAAATTCTTGGCGATTCGTTAACCATCGATCCCATTGTTTTTCCTCAGGCGAAGCTCGATTTCTTTTGCGTTGCAGCAAGAGACGCCTGCGCCGCCGCCAGCCGAGCGATCGGCGTCCGGTAGGGCGAGCAGCTCACATAATCGAGACCGCACCGCTCGACGAAATCGATCGAGTCGGGGTCGCCGCCATGTTCGCCGCAAATGCCGAGTTTCAGGTCGGGACGAACGCTGCGGCCCTTCTCGGCCGCGATCTTTACGAGCGCGCCGACGCCGGCGAGATCGAGCGTGACGAACGGGTCCTTTTCGAAGATCCCGGCGCGAAGATAGTCCGGCAGGAAGGACGCTGAATCATCCCGGCTAAGGCCGTAGGTCGTCTGCGTCAGGTCATTGGTGCCGAAGGAGAAGAACTGGGCGTGGGCGGCGATCGCGTCGGCGGTTAGCGCAGCGCGCGGCAGTTCGATCATCGTCCCGACAAGGTAATCGAGGCTCGCCCGCCGCTCGGCGAGCACCGCCGCGGCGACGGCGTCGATGCGCTCCTTCATCAGCGCGAGTTCTTTCTGGTCGGCGACAAGCGGAATCATGATCTCGGGAACGATGGTGTCGCCGGTCGCTTCGTTGACGTTGATCGCCGCCTCGATGATGGCGCGCGTCTGCATCTCGTAAATTTCCGGATAGGAAACGCCGAGCCGGCAACCGCGATGGCCGAGCATCGGATTGAACTCCGAGAGCTTGTGCGCGCGGTCCTTCAGCTTCTCGGCGTTCATGCCGGACGCCTTCGCGACTTCTTCGATTTCAGCGTCCGAATGCGGCAGGAATTCGTGCAGCGGCGGATCGAGCAGGCGGATCGTCACGGGAAGCCCGCGCATCACCCGGAAAATACCCTGGAAATCGGAGCGCTGCATCGGCAGCAGTTTGGCGAGTGCCGCTTCCCGCCCCTTCTTGTCGCCGGCGAGGATCATCTCGCGCACCGCGATGATGCGCCCCTCCTCGAAGAACATGTGCTCGGTGCGGCAGAGGCCGATGCCTTCAGCGCCGAAATTCCGCGCGACTTCGGCGTCGTGCGGCGTATCCGCGTTGGCGCGCACTTTCATCCGGCGCGCCTTGTCGGCCCAGCCCATCAGCGTTGCAAAATCGCCCGTGAGTTCGGGCTCGATCGTCGCGACGCGTCCGAAAAAAACCTTGCCCGCGGCGCCGTCGACGGTGACGATGTCGCCCTTCTTGACGATGCGCCCGCTCGCCGAGAACCCTTCGCCTTTGGCGTCGATCCTGAGGTCGCCCGCGCCGCAGACGCACGGGCGCCCCATGCCGCGCGCGACGACCGCCGCGTGGCTCGTCATGCCGCCGCGCGCGGTGACGATCGCGACCGCCGCGTGCATGCCGTGGATGTCCTCAGGGCTCGTCTCGGCGCGCACGAGCACGACCTTGCGCCCCTCCTGCGCGAGGCGTTCGGCCTCGTCCGCCGAGAAGACGATTTCGCCGGCCGCAGCGCCCGGCGAGGCGGGGAGCCCCGACAGGACGAGATCGCGCGGGGCCTTCGGGTCGAGCGTCGGGTGGAGAAGCTGGTCGAGCGAATGGGGGTCGACGCGCATCGCCGCTTCGTTCTCGCTGATCAGCCCTTCGCGGCACAGATCGACGGCGATCTTCAACGCCGCCTTCGCCGTACGCTTTCCGTTGCGCGTCTGCAGCATCCAGAGCTTGCCGCGCTCCACCGTGAACTCGATGTCCTGCATGTCGCGATAATGCTGTTCGAGCGCGGCGAAGATCGTTGAAAGCTCGGCATAGGCCGCCGGCATCGCCTCTTCCATCGACGGCGCCGTTTCGCCCATTTTCTCACGCGCGCGCTTTGTCAGCGTCTGCGGCGTACGGATGCCGGCGACGACGTCCTCGCCCTGCGCATTGATGAGGAATTCGCCATAGCGATAATTCTCGCCGGTCGACGGGTCGCGCGTGAAGGCGACGCCGGTCGCGGACGTCTCGCCCATATTGCCGAACACCATCGCCTGCACGTTGACCGCGGTGCCCCAGCTTTCCGGAATGTTGTGGAGACGGCGATAGACCTCGGCGCGGTCGTTGCGCCAGGAGCCGAAGACGGCGCTGATCGCGCCCCAGAGCTGTTCTTTCGGATCCTGCGGAAAATCTCGCCCAAGCTCGGCCTTCACCGCCGCCTTGTAGTCGGCGATGACCGCCTTCCAGTCTTCGGCCTTGAGGTCGGTGTCGAGGAAGCGGTCGTGCTCTTCCTTGTAGGTGTCGAGAATCTCCTCGAAGGCGTGATGATCGACGCCGAGAACGACGTTCGAATACATCTGGATGAAACGACGATAGCTGTCATAGGCGAAGCGGGCATCGCCGGAGAGCTTCGCAAGTCCTTCGACCGTTGCGTCGTTGAGGCCGAGATTAAGGACGGTGTCCATCATTCCCGGCATCGAAGCGCGCGCGCCCGAGCGCACCGAGACGAGGAGCGGGTTCGCCGCGTCTCCGAAGGACTTGCCGACCAGCTTGCCGACGGCGGCGAGCCCGGCTTCGACCTCGCCGGCGAGCGTGTCCGGGTATTTGCGGCCGTTCGCGTAATAGGCGGTGCAGACCTCCGTCGTGATCGTGAACCCCGGCGGAACCGGAAGGCCGAGATTAGACATCTCCGCAAGGTTCGCCCCCTTGCCGCCCAGAAGATTTCGCATCGAGGTGTCGCCGTCCGCGCGGCCGTCGCCAAAGGCGTAAACGAGTTTTGACATGGCGGCCTTAGCGCTCTCCCCGGCGCCCGGGAGGGGTCCCGGGCGATGTTTACCAATGCAATCGCCGTGCCTCGTCCCACGATGCGGCGGCCACCGGCGGCGACCGGATTAGGGCGCCGGACCGGGAAGGCCAAGCCCGAAATTGCCGCAACGCACCAAGGCCGGAGAGCTAGTCAATGACGACGCGAAACCGAATCGACGCCGTCCGCCCGGCCGCCATCGGACCGGAAAGCGTCACGCGGAGATCGGTCACCGCGGGATCGGCGCCCGCCACGGGCGTGTAGGCGTAGGTCGCGCCGTTGTCGTTTGAATAGGCGACGCCGCCGGCCGTCAGCGACAGGCCGCTGACCGGCGAAGAATCGACGAAGGTGATCGCGCCCGACCCAGGACCGCCGATGTTTGAATTGAGGAAGGTGGTGTTGGCCGGGATCGCGTCGTTGATGACGATCGTGCCGGCGTCGATGGCGCCGGGGCCAGGATTGGTGAACGAAATGAGATATTCGACCGTCGCGCCCGGAATGGCGAAAGGATTGGCCGTGCCGCTCACCGTGTCCGAGATAACGCTCGCGGTCTTCCCGGCGCTCATCGCGCCGGTAACAATCAGCGTCGAAGACGCCGCGTCGCGGTTCGAGACCGCGCGCCCGCCGATCGTCGCCGTCAGCCCTGCAACAGCGACGGTGTTGGGATAGGCGCCCCCGCTTGCCGAAGTCGTATCGACCGCGATGTCGCAGCTTGAATTGGCGGCGAGCGAGCCTGCTGTCAGGCTGAGGAGGCCGGTCGATGGGACCGCGACGACGGCGCCGCCGCAGGCGTTGGCGAGATTGACCGGCGACCGGTTGACGAGACCCAAGGGGTAGGTGTCGGTGAGCGCGAGCGCTGCGAGCGCGTTCGCCGGATTGCGGTTCCGGACCGTCAGCGTCATGCGCCCCAGCCCGCCGCTCGAAATCGTCCCCGGCGAGAATGATTTGGTGACGACGGGCGAGCATTCGGCGCCGGAGGATAATCCGGGGACTAAGGAACCTGCCGCCGACGTCGCCGTTCCGCCGTCGCCCCCGACCGCCCCATAGGTCGCTCCAAGGGTTCCGCCGTTGACCGTGACGCCTGCGGCGCCGGCTGAAAGGTCGCCGGACGCGCCCCAGCTTGTAGCGATGAAACCGCCGCCCCCGCCGCCGCCGGGGCCATGCGCAGAGCCGCCGGAGTTCGAACCGCCGTCGCCGCCCCGCGCGCGAAGCGTGAGCGCGGCCGAAGGCGTATCGGTTGTCGTGACGAGAATGCCGCCGCCCGCGCCGCCGCCGCCGTTTGAATCGTTGCCGACAGTTGAGTTGGCGTCGGCGCCGTTCGCCGACAGCGTTCCAGACCCGGTGATCGTCCCGGCACGGACGATAATGACGCCGCCGCCGGCCGCGCCCGATGACGCCAGCCCCGCGCCCGGCGTTCCGGTGGCGTTGTTGGTGGTGCCGGCTCCGCCGCCGCCGCCCATGATGAGCTGCCCCGCGCTCTGCGACGTGATGGCGCCGCCGCCCCAGCCGCCAGTCTGCGGACAGCCCGTCGGCGCCGTCGGACACCAGGCATGTCCGCCGCGCCCGCCCGCGCCGTAATTCGCGCCGCCGCCGCCGCCGGTATTCTGGTCGTTCGCCGCAGGATTGCCGTCGGTGCCGCCGCCGCCGGCGTTGGCGGGTGCGCCGCGGGCGTAGGAACCGTTGGGATAACCTTCGACGCCGGTGTCGAGCAGCGAAGAGCCGTCGAGCACATAGCGCGGCGTGCCGCCGACGCCTTCGCCCTTCGAGGCGTTGGCGTTATTGGTCGCGAGCGTGCGCCGGTCGGTATTGGACCCCGATCCGCCGGTCAGCAAACGCCCGCCGCCGCCCCGGAAGCCGAGTCCATCGACCGAAATCGTTCCGGCGCTGAACGTGAGCTCGCTGGCGACATCAAGAACGACGACGCCGCCGGTTGTTCCGTTCCAGGCCGGCGCCGTGATCGTTCCCGCGATCGTCGCATCGTCAAATTGAGGGACGCGGATCACCTGGTAGCGCCGCTGACCGTTTGTCCCCGAGGCGGCGGCGTTGGTGAAGGCGATCGCGGTCGGCGCCGCGATGGTCAGCGTGCCGCCGCTCGTCGCCACCGCGCTCGTCGCGCGCGCGAAGGCGAAGCGACCCGAATTGCGCAGATTGGTCAGGCCGTTATCCGGATCGCCGTTGACGTTGTCGCCATAACCCTGATCGTTATTGCGGTCGAATCGCGCGTCCTGCATCTGGATGATGAGGACAAGATCGCCCGCCGCGATCGGCGCTGACGCGCCCGTCGCAGCGCCAAGAGAAACGGACGTCATGCCTGCCCCAAGATTGGCGGTCGCCGGGTAGTAGGTGTTGACGACGCCGGAGATCGTCGCAGTCCCTTGCGCCGCGGGAGTCGCGCATTCATTGGCGCGCGCCGGCGCCCCGGCGATGATCACGCCGGCGAAAATGGCGAGCGCTCTTCGCGGCGATGCGATCGAAACCTCCAGCCTGTTCTGCTTCCCTGCGGGAAAGTGCTATGGCGGCGTCGTTAAGATCGGGTTACCGCCCGCATCCCTTGTTGAGTCGGCGTTTAGATTCGTGAAGGATGTTAAGGATTCTCAGGGAATCCTCATGAACGAACTGATCGTTGAAAAAGCTGACGGCGTTCTCGCCGTCACCATGAACCGCCCGGAAGCGCTCAACGCGTTCAACCCCCCGCTGCTGACGAAACTGACGGCGGCCGTCCGCGCGGCTTCGATCGACCCCGACATCGGCGTCGTCGTCCTTGCGGGCGCCGGCCGCGCCTTTTCGGCGGGCGTCGATCTGAAGCTATTGCAGCAGATGTCGTTCGAGGCGGGCCGTCTCGGCGGCGCCTTTGACGGCGAGGCGGCGGAAGCCGCCGCCGCGATCCGCCGCTGCCTGAAGCCCGTCATCGCGAAGGTGCACGGCGCGTGCTTCACCGGCGCGCTGGAACTCGCGCTGCATTGCGACTTCATCTTCACGACGGTCGATACGAAATTCGGCGACACGCACGTCAAATGGGGGCTTCGCCCGACCTGGGGAATGAGCCAGAACCTCGCCCGCGCGATCGGCGTCAGGCGCGCGCGCGAGCTCTCCTTCACCGCCCGTTCCTTCACCGGCGCCGACGCGGCGCGCTGGGGACTTGCGAACGAGGCGCTCGCCGACAAGGCGGCGCTGGACGCGCATGTCGCGGCGCGCGCAGGCGACATCGCAATCGGCAGCCGCGGCGCGGTCAGCGCCTATAAGAAGCTCTACGCGCTGCACGAAGAAAACCGCCCGCTCGAAGAAGCGCTGGCGACGGAAGTCGACCTCGAATTTCCGGAGATCGACGACACAGAGGGTCGCCTCAAAGGGTTCGGCCGGTGAAAGCGCTCGTCGTCGATGTCGTCTCGGATATCGTCTGCCCGTGGTGCTATGTCGGCGTGAAATCCTTTCTCGCTGCGTGCGATGCGCTGAAAGACGAGTACGAGATCGCAGCGCGCTTTCGGCCCTACCAGCTCAATCCGGACCTGCCCGCGGCGGGCGCCGACCGTCACGCCTATTACGCGCGTAAATTTCCCGATCAGGAGAAGCTCGCCGCCGCGCGCGAAGCGATCCGCGTCAATGCGCGCGCCAGCGGTTTCGACTTCGACCCCGCCGCACCGTCGCATTTGCCGAACACGCTGAAAGCCCATCAGCTTATCGACGCGGCGAAAGGCCCGAACGCGCAGACGGCGGCGGCGCTGGCGCT
>CAZNXR010000055.1:0-9514 GCA_964576815.1 uncultured Caulobacterales bacterium
CGCTTTCGGCGAGCGCTTCTACGATCAAACGAACCTCATGATCGCTGCCGATGGACTTCGCCGCGGCGAGCACTTCCTGCAGCCCCGCGTCAGAGAGTTTCTGATTCTCAAGCAGCGCAGCAAGCGCGCGGCGCTTGGCGTAGTCGCTTTTCTGCGCCGCTATTCGCCGCGAAAGCATCGCTATGTCGGCGTCGTCTAAAGTCGCCGCTTCCGCGAGCGCGCCAATATAGGCGCCCGCCGCGTGCGCGCTTGTCAGCGCGCCGATCTCTTGAATAGCGGCGGCCTTTCCGCCCGCCGCGATTATGGATTTCAACCGTTGATCAGCGTTGACGCCCGACGAGCGCGCGAACGACTGCAAGAGGTCGGCGGCTGCCGCGTCAGCGGCGGCGCCGGAGAGCGCTTCATCATCAATTGAGACGGAGACGGCGACCCTCTCATTTTCTTTCTGAAAAACGGCTTTGCGAACAATGTCGCCGTTCTTCACCTCGACCTCAAGCGAACGGTCGAGCGACGTCAATGAACGCGCGTCGCTGGAAAATTCGAACGCGCCTTTCCACTTCGTCGCCAGTATGTCGCCGCCTTCTTTCAACTGGAAAGACCCGCTGTCGCCGTCATCGAAATTGACGACACTGACCCCTTCATCGTCATCTTCAGTTTCGATGAACCGCGGACCGACGATTGCAAGTACGCCAGCGGCTAGCAGTACGAGGCCGGCGCCGAGGCCGAACGCCGTCAGGTGGCTCTTCATGGCAATCCCTCTAGTCCCGACGCGCAGCTTATCAAACGCCGCAAGCCGCGCAAAACGCGCTTCTGCGGCGAGCCGCCGCCCCGTTGCGGCGGACCGCCGGATCAGACTGCAAGACCGACTATTTTCTTGACCTCGGCGATCGTCTTCTCGGCGATCGCGGCGGCGCGCGCCGCCCCATTAGCGAGCACGCTGGAGAGGTGCTCTGGGTCAGCTTCGAGCCGCCGGAGTTCATTGCCGATAGGTCCCAGCGTCTCAACCACAAGATCGGCGAGCGCCGGCTTGAAGACGCCGAACCCTTTGCCGCCGAATTCGGCGAGCACTTCGGCGTCGCTGCGGCCGGTCAGCGCGCCGTAAATCCCGACGAGATTGGCGGCCTCCGGCCTGCCCGAAAGTCCGTCCGCTGTCGCCGGCAAAGGCTCGGGATCAGTTTTTGCGCGCTTGATCTTCTTCGCGATCGCATCTGCCTCGTCCGAGAGATAAATGGTCGCCTGATCTGACGGATCTGATTTCGACATCTTCGCCGCGCCGTCGCGCAAGGACATGACGCGCGCGCCCGGCCCCTTGATCAGCGGTTCGGGCAGCGGAAAGTAATCGCCTGCCTCGAATTCACGATTGAACTTCGCCGCGATGTCCCGCGACAATTCGAGATGCTGCTTTTGGTCTTCTCCGACCGGCACATGCGTCGCTTTGTAGACGAGAATATCGGCGGCCTGCAGCACTGGATAGGTGTAGAGGCCGATCGAAGCGCGTTCCTTGTCTTTGCCCGCCTTGTCCTTGAACTGCGTCATGCGGTCGAGCCAGCCCAGCCGCGCGACGCAGTTAAATATCCAGGCGAGCTCGGCGTGCGCCGGCACCGCCGACTGGTTGAAGACGATCGCGCGCGTCGGATCGACGCCGGCGGCGAGCATCGACGCGGCGATATGAAATGTCTGCTCACGAAGCTTCTTCGGGTCCTGCCAGACCGTAATCGCGTGAAGATCGACGACACAGTAGAGGCAGTCATGCGCGGACTGAAGATCGACGAATTTCCTGATCGCGCCCAAATAGTTCCCAAGATGCATGCCGCCCGAAGGCTGAATGCCCGAAAACACCCGTTCGGGCCCCTTGTAACCGATCATGCGCGTCTACCTTAAAACCGCTCGCGATCTCGAGAGTAGGCCTTGTAATCGCTGAGTTTGACCCCGCCAAGGCCGACAAGAAACGCGCCGTAAAGAACTACGCCGAGCCCGGCGACAAGGAATACGACGATCCATTCCCGGCCGAACAGGAGGTCGGCGAGCGGCGCCTTGAAGTAGAGCGCCGCGATGACGGCGCCGGTGAGCGCAAGCGTCGCAAGCACGATGCGGGGAAACCGCTCTTTGAGCCGCAAATCGGGCCTGAACTGCCCGCGCCGCCGCAAGCCCCAGGCGAGCTGAAACAGCTGAAGCCAGGCGGCGAAAACGGTCGCGAAAGCGACGGCCAGAAATCCGAAGAATGGAAACAGCGCAAGCGACAGCACGATGTTCACGACGATCGAGATCAGCGCGAAATTCATCGGCGCACGCGTGTCCTCGCGAGCAAAAAACGCTGGCGAAAAAATCCGTTGCCAGACAAACGCCGGCAGTCCGCAGCCGTAGATCGCCAAGGCCCATGCGGTCCATTTGACGTCCTCGACCGTGAACGCGGACGTGCGCCCTCCGAAGAGAGATAATGCATCGGTTGCAAATCCGCGAAAGAGCGCGTCAATCAGCGGACCCGACATGACGATAAACGCCGCCGCCGCCGGAAGCACGAGAGCCGATGAGAGCTCGATCGAACGATTGATCGCATGCAAGGCGCCCGCCTCATCGCCCTCCTTTACGCGCCGCGACAGCATCGGCAGCAGAACGACCCCGAGCGCCGTACCGATGACGGCGAGCGGGAGCTGATAGAGTTGGTCGGCGTTCATCAGCCAGGACACCGCGCCGGGCTGCTGCGAGGCGATATTGGTGCCGATGACGATGTTGATCTGCGTCGCCCCGGCCGAAAGAAACCCGGGTCCGCCGAGCAAGATCAGCCTTTTGACCCCAGGCGTCAGGCGCGGGACCTTGACCTTCAGAAGATATCCTTGCCGGCGCGCGCCCCAGACGAGGAGCGCAAGCTGCAGAAATCCGCTGAGCGCCGTGCCCCAGGCCAGCGCCTCGCCGGAGGCCTCAAGCGTCCCGTCCGCCGTCAGCAGGATCGCGCCGATCTGGCAGAAATTGAGTATGAGCGGCGCGCCTGCATAGGCCATGAACTTGTCGAGGGAATTAAGGATTCCCGAGAGAAGCCCGACGAGCGACATGCAGGCCAGATAGGGAAACATGATGCGCAAATAGAGCGTCGTGAGATCGAACTTCTCAGGATCTTTGGCGAAGCCCGAGGCTATCCCGTAAACGGCGATCGGCGCGAATATCTCGACAATGATCGTCAGCCCAAGGAGCACGAATAGGAGGAAAGCCATGACTTCCTCCGCGAACTGCTTCGCCGCCGCCCTGTCTTCGCCGACGAGCCGCCCTGAGAAGAGCGGCACGAAGGCGGCTTGGAATGCGCCCTCGGCGAAAAGGCGTCGAAACATGTTCGGCAGGCGGAAAGCCGCCCAGAACGCGTCCGCAACCGGATTGCCGCCGGCACCGATGACGCCGGCGACCAGCACCTGACGCGCAAAACCCAACACTCTGCTGACGAGCGTCAGCCCCGAGACGGTCGCCAGGGATTTGAAGAGATTTCCGCTCATGGTGCTCGTTTGGGTCGGCGGACATTCCGTCGATTCAATGACCCGTTGATTAATCGTGGGGCGTTACCAGCGTTCGGCGACCAGTTAAACGGCGGTCTTCGTCCTCAGCGTCTGCGGCTCGGCAAGCACGGCAAGCAGCTTCTTCCGGATCGCAAGATGGACGCGCATGTCGTCAATTTTCCGTCCGGTGTCGTCCTGAAGGTAAAAGGCATCGACCGCGCGCTCGCCATAGGTGGCGATATGAGCGGAACGGATGGTCAAGCCAAGCTCGGCGATCGCCGAAGTCAGACTGTAAAGCAGACCCGGCCGGTCGCGTCCTTCGGCTTCGACGACAAGCGCTTCGTCGGAAGCCTGGCTGTCAAGGCGAACATCGGGGGGCACGGCGAATATCGCCCTCCGGTCGCCGATTCGCCGCGACAGCGACGGCGCCGACGCAGGCCGCGCACGCGCCGCTGCAAGCAACCCAGCGTGGAGGATGCGCACAAAATCAGCCGCGGCTTCCGGCGCAGCGCCTTCCGGCGGCAGGATCGTAAAGACGTCGATGATGCGCCCGTCATCAAGCGTGATCGCGTGCACGTTTCTTACGTTCCCGCCGACTGAAGCGACCGCACCTGCAAGGTCGGCGAGGAGGCCGGCCCGGTCCTTCGCATAAACGATCGCCTCGACCGCGCCGTCGCGGATTGAGGCGGCGACGCCTGCACGGTCGGCGCTTCGAACAAGTTCAGCCGCGCGCGCAAAAACATGCGGCTCGATCATCGAAAGAGATCGATCTGAAAAGCGCGCCAGGAACGCCTGCCTTTCATCCCTTTGCCAGTCAGAGAGCGCTGCTTCGGCTTCCTTGCGGTTCGCAGCGGCGCGCGCCGCCATTGACGCCGCAAGGCCTTTGTCGCCTCCGTCAAACCACGCCTTGGCGTCCTCGTAGAGCGTGGCGATTTGACGGCGCGTCCACTCGTCCCAGGCGTTCTCACTGACTGCGCGCAAATGACAAACCGTCAGCACGAGCAGAAGGTCGAGCCGCTGACGCGACCCGACTTCCGATGCAAAGGTGGAAATCGCGCGCGGCTCGGACAGATTCCGCCGCTCTGCAATTCTCACCATGAATAACGGACGCGCCGCACACCATGCGATGTGGCCGGCGTTCATGTCGCTCGCGCCGAGGCGCCTCGCCACTCTCGTCACCAGCGCTTCAGCGTTTTCCGCCGAGCGTTCCTTGAGGGACCAACCGGCTTCATGCAGCAGGACCGCAATATAGAAGGGATCCGGCGCATCCGCGGCCCTTAGTATTTCGGTCGCAATCGGGTGCTCGTCGGCGAGGTCGCCAAGACGAATCCTAGTTAGGAAGCCGATCGATTGAAAAATATGCTCGTCGAGCGAAAAACGCCGATAGAGGCCGTATTGAATTCGACCGGTTATCTGACCAAAGGAGGGAATATAACGGCCGAGAAGCCCGGCTTCAGTCATGACCCGCAGCAATTTTACCGGGTCTTTCGCGCCAACAAGCGATGCGAGAAACAGTTCTGCGACCTTCGGATCGCGACGCACTTCGTTGGTCACCTTAGCAGCCGATCGAGACACCAACGCAAGCGCATCAGGGTGAAAGTCGAGATCGGGCTTTTTTGCGAATGCGCGAAAATACCTAAACAGGTCGATCGGCGTACGCGCGGCCGCGGTCGCGCTTGCAAAATCGAGACGCCCGCTTCGAATACGCAAATTGACGCCGCCGCCCGCTTCATCGGCGCCGAGCGTCTTTGGCAGGGCCTGCGGCGCTCGATCGAGGAGTTTGGCGTTCTCTTCCTCGACACGCGCCCAGAAAATACGGGTCAGTCGGCCGATTTCCACCGTCGTGACGAAATAATGCTTCATCATTCTTTCTGCCGCAGTCATGTCGGCGCGCGCCGCATAGCCAAGGCGCTCGGCGAGTGCGGGCTGAATGTCGAAGCTGAGCCGCTCATCCGGCCGCCCGCGAAGATCATGAAGGTGTGCGCGCACGGACAAAAGAAACCGTTCCGCCCGCTTCAGGGAATCAATGTCATCGGGACGAAAGACGCCTCCGCGCTTGCCTGATTCGCTCAGCGGCTTGCCGTAGAGCGCACGGTGCAGCCAGCCGATCGCGTGAATGTCGCGTAACCCGCCCTTCCCCTCCTTTATGTCCGGCTCGGCTAGATATCGCGATTGCGCCGATCGGTCGTGGCGAGCTTCGAGTTCATCGCGCTTGGCTTTGGTGAACCGGGTTTTCGAGCGCCATCGAAGCATATCGAAACGGGACATGAAATCCTTGAAGAGCTTTGCGTCGCCAGCGACGGCTCGGGCGTCAAGAAAAGCTGTCATCGCCGTCATGTCCCCTTCGGCGAATTTCACCGCCGAGGCCGGCGTATGCGTCGCATGACCGACGGTGAGTCCGGCGTCCCACAGAGGATAGAGGAACGCATTGACAAAGGACTTAAGCGCTTCCTCCGACAGTCCCGCATGAAGAATGAGAAGGTCAATATCTGAAAGCGGCGCCAGTTGGCTGCGGCCGTAGCCGCCGGTCGCAACGATCGCGATCTTTGCACCCGAGGGCAGCGAGGCGATCGCTTGCTTTGCGAGCGTCTCCGCCGCCTCGTCCATGACGGCAGCAAGTCGGGCGACCAGGGCGTCGCCGCGCGCATACTGGGTGAGCGCTGCTTTGCGCGCCTCGGCCCATGATTTCTTTAGCGTCGCCCCGGCGGCGCCGTAGGTCTTTCCGGACCTTTCGCGGTTAAGCGCTTCGGCGAGTCGCCCCGCTATTTCGCCAGATTTCAGAATGCCGCCAGCCTCGCTCACGCGGCGCGCCCCATCCACTTGAAGGCGACCGACTGCGATCGCCCGTCAGAAAGCGCAATATCAATCAGGTTCACCGAGCGCTTTCAATTGGTAGAGGGCCTCCAACGCTTCCCTGGGAGTCATCTGGTCAGGGTCGAACCCGGCGAGGCGCTCGCGCAGGGCGTCTGGAGCGCTCCTAGCTTGCGCCGGCGCCGAGAACAGCGGCAGGTCCCCCATCGTCACGCCTCGGCGGGCATCTTTCTCTAGAAGTCTGAGGATTGCATTTGCGCGGACGATGACCGTAGCGGGCAGGCCGGCGAGGCGCGCGACCGCAACCCCATAGGAGCGATCCGCCGGCCCATTCTGGACTTCGTGAAGAAATACGACGTCGCCTTTATACTCCTTCACACGCATTGATACGTTGCGCAGCCGCAGCAGCTGCGCCGAAAGCGCTGTCAATTCGTGATAATGCGTGGCGAAGAGCCCTCGACATCGCGATCGGTCATGCAAATGCTCAACCGCCGCCCACGCAATCGACAGCCCGTCAAAGGTCGAGGTGCCGCGCCCGATCTCATCAAGCACCACGAGTGAGCGCGCTGTCGCCTGATTGAGGATCGCCGCAGTCTCCACCATTTCGACCATGAAAGTCGATCGCCCGCGCGCGATATCGTCCGCGGCGCCGACGCGGCTGAAAATGCGGTCCGCGACGCCGAGATGGGCGCAGACCGCAGGCACAAACCCGCCGGCCTGCGCTAGAATTGCAATCAGCGCGTTCTGTCGGAGAAAGGTGGATTTACCCGCCATATTGGGGCCGGTGACGAGCCACAGCCTCGGCTCGCCGACTTCTGCGAGCACGCAATCATTGGCGATGAACCGCACGGCGCCGCTTCGTCTCAGCCCTGCGTCAATGACCGGATGGCGCCCGCCGGTCACCTGGAATGCCAGCGTGTCGTCCACGACGGGCCGGACATAATCGTCCTCGGCGGCGAGCGTCGCAAAAGATAGCGCGACATCGATTTCTGCAAGCGCGCGTGCGGCGGCGGCGATGTCTGCGCCGCGCTCGACGACAGCGTCGGCAAGCCGCTTGTAGATTTCCAGTTCGCGCGCGAGCGCTTCATCGCGCGCCCGTGCAATACGACTGTCAAGATCCGCGAGTTCCACCGTCGTAAAGCGGACTGCGCTCGCGATCGTCTGACGATGAATGAAGCGCGCCTTCAACGCCGGCGCCATCAAAGCGTCCCCGGCCGAGGGCGGGGTTTCGATGAAGTATCCCAAGATGTTGTTGTGTTTGATGCGCAGCGTCCTGACGCCGGTTTCTTCCCGATAGTCCCCTTCCAGCCCAGCGATCACACGCCGCGACTCGTCACGAAGTCCAATCACCGCATCAAGGCCCGGATCGAAGCCCTTCGCGATGAAACCGCCGTCTCGCGCAAGGTGCGGAGGCGCCTCGGTCAACGCTTCCTTGAGAAGCCGCAAAAGGTCCGAAAATCCTCCGCCGTCGCGCGCTTCAAGCACTATCGCGGCGCTTTTGATCTCCGAAGGCGGCGCGGCTCCCGCGAGAATTGAAGCCAATGCGCGCGCGCGCGTCAGGCCTTCCCCGATCGCCGCCAGATCTCGCGGCCCTCCTCGGTCGAGAGACAAGCGCGTCAGCGCGCGCGCCATGTCGGGCGCAGCGCCAAGGCCGCTCCGCACGCATTCGCGCAACCGCGCGTCGCCCGCCAGAAAGCTCACGCTGTCCAGACGCGCGTTGATCGAATTTGACTCCGTCAGCGGCGCCGACAGTCGTTGGGCGAGGACCCGCGCGCCAGGGCCCGTCGCAGTGCGATCGACTGCAGCGAGGAGCGATCCTTCCCGGCCGCCCGCTTGCGTCCTCAATAGTTCGAGAGACGCGCGTGTCGCCTGGTCGATCAACATCGACTGGCTGCGTTCAGCTCGCTTAGGCGGGCTCAGCACGGGCATGCGGCCCGCCTGTGTCGTCTCCACATATGCGAGAAGCCCGCCGAGCGCGGCGAAATCGGCGCGTGTAAAGTCACCGAGGCCGTCAGTCGCTGCAACGCCGAAGGCCAGTTTAAGCCGACTTTCGCCTGCTCTTGAGTCAAAAGTCGCCGCATTGAAGCGCGAGATCTTCAACGCGCCTTGTGCTGAAAGCGCTGTTCGCCATGCTGGCGCGGCCTCACCGGCGTCTGCGATCACAAGTTCGGCGGCGCCCGCCGCTGCAAGATCATTGGTGAGGGATTCGGCGCTTGTCGATCTGACTGCGAGCTCGCCGGTAGAAATGTCCGCCACGGCGAGCGCGGCTTCTTCCCCTGCGCCGAGGATGGCGAGAGCTGCAAGAAAATTGTTTTCACCGGCCGTAAGCAACGTGTCTTCGATCAAGGTTCCCGGCGTGACGATTCGCACGATTTCGCGGCGCACTACTGACTTTGAACCGCGCTTTCTAGCCTCAGCGGGATCTTCTGTCTGCTCGCAAATTGCGACGGAGTAACCCGCGCGTATCAGACGCGCGAGATAGGATTCGTGGGCGTGATAAGGAACGCCGCACATTGGAATGTCAGCATCGCCATGTTTCCCTCGCTTCGTCAGTGTGATGTCAAGCGCGGTCGAGGCTTTCACCGCGTCGTCGAAAAACAACTCATAGAAATCGCCCATCCGATAAAAGAGGAGCGCATCGCCGGCGCGCGCGCGGATGTCGTGGTACTGAGCCATCATCGGCGTCGCGTCGGCGACGCGAGCGTCTGACGGGTTATGCGGGAAACCATCATCCATGGCGGAGGGCTTCGATTGCTTGCCTCACGGCCTTTAGCGGATGGAGCGCGCCCTGTCGAAGGCGCCCTTCACTCTGGGGCTTGCGCTGCGCGGCGAAATCATGACGATGCCGTCGCCATGACAATTCGGCATGCAGCGACCGACCCCGTCCTGACTATCAGGCTTGGCGACCGAACCGCGCCGTTGACAGCGCGAGTCAATCGTCGTGCGCGCCGCCTGATCGTCAAGGTGGACCCTGTGAAGGGTCGCGTCATCGTCACCGCGCCTTCAAAGCGCGCGCTTTCTGACGCGATTGATTTTGCGCGCGCGCGCGCCCCTTGGATAGTGCGCGAACTCGACGCCTGTGCGATCGCGCGGCCCTTCTCGGCGGGCGAGACGATTCCTTACCGCGGCGCACCGGTTGAAATTGAGGCGAACGGACGCGCACGCGAAGGCGTTGCTCTTGACCGCAGCAAGCTTATCGTTGGCGGCGACCCACGCCATTT